>JBFIHP010000087.1:0-8753 GCA_041601735.1 Planctomycetota bacterium
AGGGGGTCGAGGGTCGTGGTCGCTCCGGGGTTCATGCGTTCCTCCAGACCGGGTCGCGCTTCTCGAGGAAGGCGGCGATGCCCTCGTTGGCGTCGTCGGTCTTCATCAGCTCGTCGTGGTAGAGGGTCTCGAGCTCCGCGATATCGCGGTCGAAGCGGCGCATGAAGGCGAGGCGGGCGGCGCGCGTCGCGAAGCGCAGCGACGAGGCCGACTTCGGCAGCAGGTGGCCGCGGGCCCAGGCGAGCGCCGCCTCGTCCGGGTCGTCGGCGAGCTCGTCGACGAGACCCAGGCGCAGCGCCTCCTCGGCCTTGACGTTGCGTCCGCTGATCAGGAGATCGTCGGCCGCGCCGCGACCGAGGCGCTCGGCGAGGATGACCGAGGCCACCGGAGCGATCACCCCGAGGCTGATCTCGGGCTGACCGAAGGTCGCGCCCGGATGGGCCACGACGTGGTGGCAGAAGGCGACGAGTTCGAGGCCGCCGCCCAGACAGAAGCCGCGCGTGCCCGCGACCACCGGGACGCCGGAGGCCGCGATGGCGCGGAAGAGCGCGTGAAAGCCCGCGAGCATGCCGGCGACCTGTTCGGCCCGATGCTCCTCGACGCTGGCGCCGAAGGAGAAGTGCGAGCCCTCGGCGCCCAGCACCACCGCCTTCAGCTTGCGTTCGGCCGTCGCGAGCGCGAAGAGCTCGGTGAGCTCGGCCGTCATCGTCTCGTCGATCACGTTGCCCTTGGGCGAGGCGAGCGTCACCCGCCAGAGCGCGCCCTCGTCGAGCCGATCGACGCGGATCTTGGTCGCTCCGGCCATGGGTCCATTGTCCTGGGTCATGCGTCGTTCTCCGCGATGTCCAGCTCGAGCTGGACGAAGGGGCCGCCGACGAAGCCGTGGCGGCGGAAGAGGGAGAGGAGGGGAACGTCGGTGCGCGTCACCATGGTCCTGAGCGAGCGGACGCCGAGCGATTGAAAGCGCCGTCGCGCCTCGTCGAGCAGGGCGGAGGCCCGACCCCGGCGCGTCGTGTCGGGACGCACGCCGAGGGCGAAGATCCAGCCGCAGGGCTCGGAGCCGAACTCGAAGGCCCGCACCTCGCCGAAGAGGTAGCCGTCGAGACCGTCCGCGCCCACGACGGCGAGGCCGATGCAGTCCGAGTCGTGCAGGTAGCGGGTGAAGACCTTGCGCCAGTAGCCCGGCTTGCCGACCCGGGTCAGGAGCTCGTCGAGCGCGACGACCGCGTCGAAGTCGCCCGGCACGAGCGGGCGCACCGAGAGCTCGGCCTTCACGGTCATGAACGGGCCTTCTCGCCCGCGGCCTCGTGCGCGGACCGGAGCAGCTCGTCGATCAGCTCGGGACCCCAGACCGCGCCCTCGGCCAGCCGCTTCCTGAGCAGGATGAAGTCGGCCTCGCGGCAGCTGCGTCCGCCCTCGTTGAAGGCGCGGAAGCCGGTGCGGGCCTCGGTCATCATGTTGAGGCCGAGCCAGAGCCGGTTGGTCTCCTTGTTGGCGTCCCAGAAGGCGAGCTTGTGCTTGCGCACGCTGGAGATCGTCTTGGTGAGGCAGCCCGGGAAGGTCATCGCCAGCTTGGCGATCATCTCGTCGACCGCGTCGTCGAGCGCGCCGAGGTCGACGACGCCCTTCTTCAGGGTCTCCTTGCCGGCGGCCCTGGCGTCGCCGCTCAGGAACTCGCCGTGAACGATGTCGCCGAGGTCGTTCGTCCAGCGCGAGGTCTCGACCAGGGGGTTCGGGACGTAGCGACCGTCGACCTTGAGCCCCGGCACGACGCGGGTGACGAGGCCGAGGCGCCTCGCCTTGTGCGCGCTCCAGTGCTCGCAGAGGGTGCAGCTCTCCATCGCGGCCTCGACGCCCACGAAGAGGGCGAGGAAGTCGGTGCTGCCGCCGTCGGGCGCCGAGCCGTGGCGCGGGCCGGCCTGGCCGAAGACCGCCAGGTCCTGCGCGATCGTGAAATCGCAGGCCATGCCGATCTCCTGGCCGCCGGCGATGCGCATGCCGTTGACCCGGCAGATGACCGGCTTGTCGCACATCAGGATGGCGCTGACCATGTCGTTGAAGAGCCGCATGTACTGGGCGTACTCCTCCGGCTTGCCGGCGTAGTACTCGGCGTACTCCGCGGTGTTGCCGCCGGTGCAGAAGGCCCGGTCGCCGGCGCCGGTGAAGACCACGGCGAGGCAGGCGCGATCGTTGCTGGCCCGGCGCATGCCGAGGATCACGCCCTTGACCATCTCGGTGGTGTAGGAGTTGAGCTGCTTCGGGTTGTCGAGGGTGATCCAGACCGAGTGCAGCTCGGGGGCCTGGGCGAAGGGCTTCTTCTCGTAGCGGATGCCGGGCACGTCGGCCGCTTCGACGAGATCGTGGTTCTTGAAGGTCATGTTCGTCACTCCGGGATCAGGATCACGCGGCGCGCGACCTCGTGGGCCTGCACCGCGGCGAAGGTGTCGTTGATGGAATCGAGCGGGCGGCGTTCGACGAAGGGCTCCAGCTTGACCTTGCCCTGCAGGCAGAGCTCGAGGATGGCGGGGTAGTACTCGGGCAGGCAGCCCCAGTTGCCGCGCGCGGTCGCGTCGAAGGCCATGAGGTTGCTGAGCCGCAGCTCGATCTTCTTCGGCGTGAAGCCGACGACGCCGAGGTAGCCGCCCTTGCCGAGGAGGCCGAAGGCCGTGTTCTGGCCGGCGGGCGTTCCCGAGGTCTCGAATATTCGCCAGCGCCAGCTCGGCACGTCGTGCTCCTTCGCCAGGGCCTTGATCGCGCCCTTCAGGGCCTTGAAGTCGAGTTCGGAGGCGTCGAGCCGCAGCTCTGCGCCGCAGTCGGCCAGGGCCTCGAGCCGCGCCGCGTCCACGTCGATGGCGGCGACGTGGGCCCCGAGCGCGGCGGCGATCTGGATGCCGAAGCCGCCGACGCCGCCGGCGCCGACGAAGACCGCAAGATCGCCCGCGCGGATGCCGCTGCGGATGAGCGCCTGGTAGGGCGTCGAGACCGCGTCGGCGATGACCGAGAGCGAAGAGAGATCGAGGCCGGCCGGGTTCTTCTTCGGGTCCTTCAGATCCGGCACCGGGCAGAGGCCGGTGGCCGGCACGCGGACGTGCGTGGCGAAACCTCCGTGCAGGTCGTTGCCGGGGAAGATCTGATCCGGACAGATCGAGCCCTCGCCGTCCCGGCAGGCGCGACAGCGCCCGCAGGGGATGACGGCCGGAACGATCACCTCGCGGCCCAGCCAGTCCTCGGCGCCGTCGCCGGCCAGGACCACCCGGCCGCTGATCTCGTGCCCGAGGGTCAGCGGCAGGGCGTGCCGGGTCGGCACCCCGTCGTAATAGAAGCCCAGATCCGTGTGACAGACGCCGCAGCCGGCGACCTCGACCAGCACCTCGCCGGTCCCGGGCGCCTCATCGCGTTCCTCGAGCGCCATCGGGGCGCCCGGCTCGCGGAATACCCATGACTTGATCTTCATGGTCGCCACCATCGCTCTGCTATTCCGGTATTGCAACACCAGAATACCTGTATCGGCGGATTGGGGGCCCGGGGCGGCGCGGCATCCCGTCGCAGTCGGGGGCCGGATGCGGCCCGGATGAGGCCGCAAGATCATCTGGGATATATACTTGCGTCGAATCGAATGGCTCGACCGCGGCGCGGGAGTCAGCGCGATCGCGACCGGGGGCCGGCCGGCGGCCGACCGGGGCGGGCCCCGCCGCTGCCGGGAATCAGGCTGCGGAGCAGGGGGTGGGGGAATCGGCGCGAGGGCGTGATGGCGACGAAGGTCTCCATCAGGCCGGGGATGGGGCCGACCTCGACCAGGCGACCGGCATCGAGTTCGTCGCGGACGACGATCGAGGGCACGACGGCATGGCCGACCCGCTCGCGGGCGAGGAGCCGCAGCATCGCCATGTCGTCCACCTCGGCCGCGATGATCGGCCGGATGCCGAGGCGGTCCATGTAGGCGTCGAAGCCGGTGCGGATGCTGCTCTCCATCGTCGGCAGGACGAGAGGCTCGGCGGCGAGCACGTCCTCGAGCCGGCGCCTCCTGCGTCCACGCCCCGGGGGCGGGCCGACGAGACTCACGGGCTGTTCCGCGATCGCGTGGGGCACCCAGGTCGTCGCCGCGTCGCGGGGCGGCGTGAGGTTGGTCAGGAGGACGTCGAGGTTGTGGGCCTGGAGCTCTCGCATCATCTCGCCGTAGGCTCCGGAGCGGATCACGATCTCCACGTCGTCACGTCCGAGGATCGGCTGCAGGAAGGCGAGCTGGAAGTTCCGTGACAGGGTCGCGAGCGAACCGACGCGCAGCAAGGTGCGGGCGGCCCCGCCCCGATCGTCGAGGATGCCGACGAGCTGGTCACCCTGCGCGAAGATCGCATCGGCATGATCGAGCGCGAGGCGGCCGGCCTCCGTCAGGACGAGCCCCCGTCCGCGCCGTTCGAAGAGCGCGTGACCGAGTTCCGCCTCGAGCTTCTTGATCTGCACCGAGACCGCCGACTGCGAGACGTGCAACTGTCTCGCCGCTCGGGTGAGGCTGCCCTCGTGTGCGACGGCCCAGAAGTAGCGGAGGTGGTTGTAGTTGAACTGCGCCATGGCCTGATCCGCATCCGGAAGAGGGAACCGAATTTAGTTCCACAAAAACGAACGTTTTGTACCAAAACATGAATTGGATGTGACTTCCATCCCCGCCTATCTTTCCGCCATGGACATGTTCCCCACCGCCCCCCGGGACCTCGAATTCGCTTCCGAGCTCGCGCTCGGGGCGGCTCACCGGCTGCCGAGCGGGTCGCCCGAAGCGAGGAGACCGGCATGATCGATCGTGGCGCAGAGGACGCGGGGATCGAGAGGATCGGCATCCTCGGCGGCGGCCAGCTCGCGCTGATGCTGGCCGACGCCGCCCGGCGAGCCGGTCTCCGGCCGCTGATCATGGCGACCTCCGCTCGCGAGCCGGCGGTGCTGGCGGGCCACGAGGCGGTCGTCGGCAAACTCGACGACCCCGGCGATCTCGACGGCTTCCTGGCGCGGGTGGACGTCGTCACGATCGAGAACGAGTTCATCGATCTGCCCCGGTTGCGCGCCGCTCTCGAGCGCCGACCGGGCGTCCGGCTCCGGCCCGGCTTCGCGGCCATCGGCCTCGCCCAGGACAAGCTGGCGCAGAAGACGCTCTTCGCGCGCCTCGGCATCCGCAGCGCCGACTTCGAGATCCTGGAAGACGACGAGGGCCGTACGGGGGTCGAGCGCCTCGCGCGGCGCTTCCCCGAGGGCTTCGTCCTCAAGTGGTCGCGTTTCGGCTATGACGGTCGCGGCAATCTCCTGGTCGATCCCGCGCGCTTGCCGACGCCGGAGGAGATCGAGGACTTCCTTCACGCCGGCCGCGCGCGCGGCGCGAAGATCTACGCCGAGCGGCGGATCGACTTCGTGGCCGAGCTCGCGATGGTCGCGGCGCGCGGTCTGGACGGGACCCAGACCCGGCTTCCGCTGGTCGAGACCCGCCAGGAGGGCGGCGTCTGCCGCGAGCTGCGCGGGCCGGCCGCGGCCTTCGGCTTCGATGCCGCGCTCGAGGGCGAGGCGGGGGAGGTCCTGGCGCGCCTGGGCGCCGAGCTCGACTTCTGCGGCGCCTTCGCCGTCGAGTTCTTCCTCGATCGCGACGGCGGCCTCCTGATCAACGAGATGGCGCCGCGGGTGCACAACTCGGGTCACTACTCGCTCTGGCGGGACGACGTCAGTCAGTTCGACCTGCACGTGCTGGCCGTGACCGGGAGGCCGGCCCCGGCGCCGAGGGGCGCCGGCATGCGGCTGATGCGCAACGTCCTCGGCCCGGCCGACCGCCCGGGCCGGCTTCCCTGCCCGGCTCCCGTCGAGGCGCCGCCGCCCGGCGTCGTCCTGCACTGGTATGGCAAGGACGAGGCGGCGCCGGGCCGCAAGATGGGTCACCTGACCGGTCGGGCGGAGAGCTCGGAGGAGGCGGCGCGCATCCTCGCCGCGATGACCGACTGGGAAGCCCGGTTCTGGGCGAGCACGAACGGGATGCAGGAGAGCAGGCATGAAGCCAGGGAACGAGGCGAGGGTCGCGATCATCATGGGGTCCGAGTCGGACCTTCCGGTCATGAAAGGGGCGTCCGAGGCGCTCGATGAACTCGGCGTCCCCCACGAGATGAGCGTCGTCTCCGCGCACCGGATGCCGGTCGAGATGGCGGAGTTCGCGACCGCGGCGGCCGGCCGCGGGATCGGCGTCATCATCGCCGGCGCCGGCGGCGCGGCGCATCTCCCCGGCATGGTGGCGGCGCACAGCTGCCTGCCGGTCATCGGCGTTCCGGTCCCGGTCGGTCACCTGCAGGGCATGGATGCCCTGCTTTCCATCGCCCAGATGCCGAAGGGCGTCCCCGTCGCGACGGTCGCCATCGGCGGCGCCTTCAACGCCGGCGTTCTCGCCGCGCAGATGCTCGCCTGCGGCGGCACCGCACCGAAAGCCGAGCTCGCGTCGCGGATCGCCGAGTTCAAGGAGCGTCAGCGCCGCAAGGCGCTCGCCATGAAGGTCTGACCAGGGCCAAGGCGCCGCGTCTTCCGGGGCGATGCCGAGGAGTCCTCCAGAAACTCTTCGGTCGATATCCGCGCCGTCCTTGCGATCGGCTCTTCCGCAGGTCATCGTCCCTCGCGACGAGGGCGGTACGGGAGGTCCGTACGGCGCCTGAGCGCACGGCCTGCGAGCCCGTCCCGATGGACAGTTTGGCGCCCTGCGGTTAACATCCCTTCTCGGCGTCCCGCTCGATCATCTCGCCGACGACACGAATTCCCCACATGCAAAGAGGACCCGCGCCCGGCAAGGGCCGGGTGAATCCATGAACGAGAACCAGAAGCTGATCGCACGCCGGAAGTCGGTCGTGGCTCCGGGTGTCGGCATGTTCGCGGGCGAAACCACCGCAGCCTCCGCTTCCGGCGCCCGGCTCGTCGATCTCGAGGGGCGCGAGCTCATCGACTTCGCCGGCGGCATCGGCGTCGTCAACGTCGGGCACTGCGAACCCCGGGTCGTGAAGGCGATCCAGGAGCAGGCGGCGAAGCTCATCCACACCTGCATCCACGTCGCCACCTACGAGTCCTACGTGGCGCTCTGCGAGCGTCTGGTCGAGATCCTGCCGCATGGCGAGGAGACCCGCGTGGCGCTTCTGAACTCGGGCGCCGAGGCGGTCGAGAACGCGATCAAGATCGCACGGCAGGCAACCTCCCGCGAGGCGGTGATCTGCTTCACGGGGGCCTTCCACGGCCGCACCCTCCTGGGCATGACCCTGACCTCGAAGACCGGCTACAAGATCGGCTGCGGGCCCTTCGCCGGCGAGATCTACCGCCTGCCCTTTCCGAACCACTACAAGCTGGGCGACGGCCTCGACCTCGATCGTTTCGTCGAGCGCGAGCTCGCCCGGCTCGAGGATTCGTTCATCACCCTCGTGCCGGCCGAGCACGTCGCGGCCATCATCATCGAACCGGTCCAGGGCGAGGGCGGATTCGTCCCGGCCCCGAAGGCCTACCTCCAGGGCCTGCGCCGCATCTGCGACGAGCGCGGCATCATGCTGATCTGCGACGAGGTGCAGTCCGGATTCGGGCGCACCGGCGCCTGGGCGGCCTACGAGCACGCCGGCATCGTCCCGGACATCTCGACCTGGGCCAAGTCGATGGGCGGCGGCATGCCGATCTCGGCGGTCATGGGCCGGGCCGAGGTCATGGACGCCGCGCGGCCCGGTACGATCGGCGGCACCTACGGCGGCAATCCGGTCGCCTGCGCCGCGGCCCTCGCGACCCTCGAGGCCATGGAGGAGATGAAGCTCAACGAGCGCGGCCGCGCCATCGGCGATCGCATCCGCAGGAGCTTCGAGGCCCTGCGCAAGAAGTGCGATATCGTCGGCGACGTCCGCGGCATCGGCGCCATGATCGGCATGGAGTTCTCGCTCGAAGGCAATCCCAAGCGCCCCGCGACCGAGGCGACCGCCGCGATCACCCGCTCCTGCCTCGAACAGGGCGTGCTCGTGCTGCCGGCCGGCCCCTACGGCAACGTCATCCGCATCCTTTCGCCTCTCACCATCTCGGACGAGGATCTCGACCGCGGTCTCGCCGCCATCGAAAAGGCCGTCCTGGCCGCCTCCAACAAGGAAACCACTCGCGCATGAGACCCTTTGCCATCGCCGGCATGCAGCTCAACCTCTCGGCCGTACACGAGAACGTCACCCTCATGGGGGCGCGCCTCGACGTCCTGATGAGCGTCTACCCCTGGGTCGAGATGGTCGTCTTCAGCGAGCTCGCGCCCTTCGGGCCGCTCATCGCCAACGCACAGGAGCTGCCCAACCCGACGGAGGACACCTTCCGCGAGTGGGCGCGCAAGCACAACATCTGGCTGCTGCCCGGCTCCGTCTTCGAGAAGGTGGGCGACAAGATCTACAACACCGCCTCCGTGATCAATCCGCAGGGCGAGATCGTCGGTCGCTATCGCAAGATGTTCCCCTTCCGGCCCTATGAGGACGGCGTCGAGAGCGGCACCGAGTTCATGACCTTCGACGTGCCGAACGCCGGCCGCTTCGGCGTCTCGATCTGCTACGACCTCTGGTTTCCGGAGACCGCGCGCACGCTCGCCGCGATGGGCGCCGAGGTCATCCTGCATCCGACCCTCACCGGCACGATCGACCGCGACGTCGAGATCGCGATCGTCCGGGCGACGGCGGCGCAGAACCAGTGCTTCGTCTTCGGCATCAACGGCTTCGGCGACTGCGGCAACGGCCGCTCGATCATCG
>JBFIHP010000088.1:0-8733 GCA_041601735.1 Planctomycetota bacterium
GAAGGTCCACTGATCGCGGCCCTCGAGACCGCCTGAACCCAACGAGCCGCCGGGCCTCCAGGGCGTCTCCTTTCGGTCCGACCGGAGTCCGGAGATGGCTGCGCCACCGCGTCGCGTCCGCATCGGGCAAGTCTGCGGGAGTCATGGGTTTACAAAACCGGCCCGAGGGGGTATTCAGGACGCATCCCGCGACCAAAGCACGCCGCGCAGGTTCGAGCCGGAGCCCGACCTGCCGGAGCCGCGTCGCGACCCCGGCGCCTTCGAAGGAGTACCCGCGTCCATGGCGGACCTGGCATTTCGCATCACCCAGCCGGGCAAGCCCGTCCAGGAGATTCCCATCGAGGTGGGCGTCAGCATCGGACGGCGGCCCGAGAACACGATCACGCTCGAGGACGGCAAGGCTTCCGGTCGCCACGCGCACGTCGTCGAGAAGGACGGCCAGCTCGTCATCGAGGACCTCGGCAGCTCGAACCACACCCACATCCTCGGCGGCTCCTCGCTCGAGGGCGGTCAGAGCCATCCCCTGACCCTGGGCACCGCCTTCCAGATCGGCGAGACCAAGTTCGTCGTCGTGGCCCAGGCCGGCGCCGCGGGCGAGGGCGAGGGCGGGGGCGGGGATCGCACCATCGCGGCGCAGATCATCACGGCCAAGGGCGATGACGGCGGCGGCGCGGCCTCGGGCCTCGCGGTGCTGGCGGCCTTCAAGGCGGCCCGGCCGCGTCTCGTGATCGCCAACGAGGCGATCCGGACCATCAGGGACATCGACAAGGCGCAGTTCGTCGTCGGTCGCCAGGGCGACACCACGAACCTCGCCATCGAACACCAGGCCGTCTCGGCCTGCCACGCGACGATCACCTACAAGGACCGGCGCTTCTACCTCGAGGACATGGGCAGCAGCAACGGCACATTCCTCGCGGGCGATCGCCTGCCCCCGAACCAGCAGGTCGAGCTGAAGCCGGAGTCGCACCTGCGCTTCGGGTCGATCGACGCCCTCTTCGTCGTCGATACCGGCGCCGAGGGTCAGGCCGCCGACGAGCGGCGCTACAAGAACGCCGTCGAAGTGCTGGTCGCCGAGGGCGATCTGCCGGCCTCGCAGCGCGACGAGGCGATCCGCGACGCGAAGGCCGCGAATCGCCATCCCGGCGAGATCCTCCTCGAGAAGGGGCTGATCTCCGTCGAGGCCTGGATCAAGGCCTGGCGGAAGGCCGAGTTCCATGTCGCCGGCGGCGGTTCGTCATCCGCGGCGGGCGGCGGCAAGAGCAGTTCCAAGCTGCTCATGGCCATCATCATCGTCCTGCTGCTGGTCGTCGTCGCGCTGGTCCTGCGCGAACTGGGAATCAGCTAGTCCCGAGAAGAGGCCTCGTCATGATCCGACCCTGGTCCCGGACTCTCGGATTGCTCCTGCTGCTCCTGCCCGGGCTCATCGCCCTGCAGGATGAGGGCGGCGCCGGCCTCGATCGTCCGTTCGAGCTCGAGCAGGCGGCCGCTCCGGTCAAGTTCCCGCACTCCGCGCACGTCAACTACCAGTGGATGCGTTCCGGCGTGGCCGAGCAGCCCCGCGACTGCCGGGGTTGCCACGACTTCGATCCGGCCGACGGCATCGTCCAGACCTCGGACACCTGCACCCTCTGTCACTACGACTTCCCGGGACCGCAACCGAGCCTCGTGGTGAGCGGGACCTACGATGACCGCGACGGCGCGGGCGAGACCTTCCAGCACACCGATCATCTCGATCTCGACTGCCGCGCCTGCCACACGCCGCCGAGCGATCTGCCGCCCGCCGTGCCCGACGACATGTACGTCCCCCAGGGGCTCGGCTGGTGCGTGAACTGCCACGATCCGAAGAGCCCGAAGGCCCTGCCCGAGGCGGTCTCGACCAAGGGTCAGGAGGGCTTCCAGGCGACCATCAACAAGGCGCCCCGCATGAAGCGGAACACGGACGCCGTCTTCAAGCACAGCGAGCACATGGCGCCGGGGCAGATCAACGACCCCGCGCAGTGCGCGCGCTGTCACAAGTCGATGGAGCGCTCGACGGCCGACATCGGCTCGGAACTCTTCGACCCGGCCGCCTGCGGCGATTGCCATCAGGACGCGGCCTCCGGCGCGCTCGTCTTCGGGCTCGCCGCGCGCTCCTTCGAGAGCCCCTCCGACCGCAGCTTCTACCACTCCGATCATCTCGGCGCGGGCGCCCTCGAGAAGAGCGGCGAGATCAGGGCGAAGTCCTGCCTCGCCTGCCACGCGGAGCTGAAGGACGAGGGCCGCGGGGTCTCGGACTACGAGTTGAAGTGGCGACCCGAGGATCTCTACGACGCCTGTGCGAAGTGCCACGAGGACGCCGGTCTCACCCGTGAGGGCCGAACCGTGGCCTGGAAGGTGGCCGACCACGGCGACGTCGGCGAGCTGGACGAGAACGGCGAGAAGAGGCGCGAGAGCGACCGCAATGACTGCGGGGGCTGCCACCTGCTCGGGGTCGAAGCGCCCTTGAAGACGGCGCGCGCCGAGCGCAGGTCCGAGCGCAGTCACCCCGGAGTCTTCGACCTCAAGCTCCAGAAACACCCGCACATCATCGGTCCCACGGCGGGCAAGCCGCAGGACTGCGCGAGCTGTCACCTCTCGCAGATGGACGTCGCGCCTTCGCGCATCGTGAGGCGGGAGTTCGATCACGCCAGTCACATCAGCAAGGCGCCGCAGGTCGGTGAGTGCCTGGATTGCCACAAGATGCCGGCGGCCGGCGGCACGGCCTTCATGGAGATCGCGAACGGCGAGGGCCGGAACCTCTCCTACGACGAGAAGGGGTGTGCGAGCTGCCACCTCGGTGTGGAGCGGGTCTCGCCCACGGGCTGGGATATCACGACCGAGAAGATCCTCGCCTTCGACCACGCCGACCACGTGAAGCCGGGCGACGCGAAGAGCCTCGACTGCTCGAAGTGCCATCTCCCGGTCGAGGCCGACGGTCGTGACTACGCCTACGCCGAAGGCGTGAGGGACTGCAGCGCCTGCCACGACCACGGCGAGCATCCGGAGACGACCGGCAACAAGGACCGGGCCTACGTCGACGGCTGCGCGGCCTGCCACGAGGCGCACGTGCCGGGCCTGCCGCCGGTGGGCGTCGCCCTCAGCTGCGGTCGCGGCGACATCGCGACGATCGAAGGCGCCCAGCATCATCCCCTGCCGCGAGACCGGAGTTGCGCCGCCTGCCATCTGCCCCAGCTCACGAAGGCGGAATCGGTCGAGCGGCCGAGCGCCCATCTGATGTCCGAAAGGGCGGGCTACAGCGACAAGAAGCAGTTCCACTCCCGCGAGCTGCGCCAGGCCCCGACTCCGGGACACTGCTTCTCCTGCCACTTCCACAATCCGCGGATCATCGGAGAGGACGCGACCCAGGCGATCATCGGCGGGCAGGTCGTGGACATCCGCGGCAAGCCCTACTCCAGGAAGGACAACGTCGATCAGATCCGCGCCACCCTGGGCAAGGAATTGCGGGGCTACCCGGGGTTGAAGCGATGAACACGACCCTCTTCAAGTCGCCGCACGCCCTGATCGCGCTTCTGGTCTGCGCCGCCAGCTATGCCTGGCTCGCGGCCATCGGCGCCTCGATGGGCACCCGCGAGGGCTCGAACGTAGACTATGTCATCTGGTCGGGCTGGATCGCGACGGCGCTCATGGTGGTGGCGATGCTGTACTGCGCCCGCAAGTACATGCACAAGATGCGCTACTCGCCGGAATTCAAGATGAAGGTCGGCGTGCGCTCGCTCGAGGCGGCCGATGCCGGGCTGAACGAGATCCGCCGACGCGTCCTCCGCGGCGACTTCAAGAACCGCGGCGAGGTCGAACAGGCGGCTCGCCGCGTCCTCCGCGACGAGGGCGTCCACAAGGTCGTCGAGGTAGAGGTCCGCGCGGGCGATGCCGCCGCCGACGAGCCCGCCTTCGTCCTCGAGACGAGGCCGCCGGAGCGTTACGGGCGCATGTCGAAGTGGCTCCACGCCCACGCCTACTACGGTCTCGCCTCGGGCGTCATCGTGATCTTCCACGGCGGCTTCGCGATGACCCACCCGATGGGGATCCTGCTCAACGTCCTCACCGCGGTCGTGATCCTGACCGGGGTGGTGGGGCTCGCGCTCTTCGCCTGGGGGCCGACCTGGATGACCCGCAACGAGAAGGACCTGAACTTCGAGGAGAGCTTCGTCATCGACGGCAGCCTCCGCGACAAGATTGCCGCCATGCTCCAGGGCCTGCGCGAGGCGCTCTCCGGCGAGCGCGAGATCCTCGGAGCTCTCGAGGGCGGCATCGGCGACTACAAGCGGGCCGCCGGCGTCTTCGAGGGCTGGATCGATCGCAAGCGGACGGCGATCGCCGCCGCCGACCGATTCGTCGAGTCGGCGGGCGGTGAGGGCGGACCCGACCAGGGCGCGCTCGCCGAGCTCGGGCAGGAACCGGAGCTGAGGGCCGGGCTCGAGACGGCCCTCGCCGCCAACGCCGAGGACCCGAAGAAGCTCAAGTCCGCGCTCAAGAAGGCCCGGGACGACTTCGCCAAGACCTGCGATCAGGTCCAGGACTGCGTCGTGCTCCTCGGCCAGCGCGCCAGCGCGGGCCGCGGCCTGAAGGCGCTCACTCGCATCAAGTTCGTGATGAACGTCTGGCGCGCCGTGCACATCCCGGCCTCGCTCGCGCTCTGCGGTCTCATCGTTCTCCACATCCTCTCGATTCTCTGGTACTGAGCCATGAGTGAAGAATTCGACGTACTCGGGCTGATCCAGTCCCTGCCTCTCTTCGAGAAGGTGAAGCCGAGCGCGATGAAGAAGATGTTCATCGAGCCCGGCAAGGAGAAGAAGGACGAGTCGCCCGGACTCCAGGACAAGCACGTCCGCTTCCAGGTCGCCTCCGCCGGCGAGGTCATCGTGCGCCAGGGCGAGCTCGACACCGAGTTCTTCGTCGTCATCGAGGGCATCGCCAGCGCCTACCGCAACGAGACCGACGGCCGCACCCATCTGGTCGCGACCTACGGAACCGGCGACTTCTTCGGCGAGATGTCGGCGATCTCGCATCAGCCGCGCTCGGCGACGGTGAAGGCCGACTCGCCCACGACGCTCATGCGGATCGACGCGACCCTCTTCCAGCTGATGTTCGAGGACAAGACCTCGAGCTTCGCGACGATCATCGACGCCCGCTATCGCGAGCGCGCGCTGGCCTACCACCTGATGACGGCGCCCATCTTCAAGACGACGAGCAAGGACAAGCTCGATCTGGTCGCGAAGGGCGCCGCGCTGGTCTCCTTCGAGAAGGACCAGCAGATCACCACGGAGGGGAAGGCGGCCGACGCCGTCTACCTGGTCCGCGCCGGCATCGTCAAGCGCAGCCGGGTCAACGAGGTCGGGATCGAGACCGTCCACGACTACCTCTGCGACAACAGCTCCTTCGGCGAGCAGGCCCTCCTCGAGAACGAGGAGGAACGCAACTGGCGCTACAACGGGACGGCGATGAGCCACGTCGATCTGGTGAAGGTGCCGATCGATCTCTTCCGCAAGGTCTTCGGCGACAACGAGTCGAAGACCCGGTTGCAGCGGCAGGTGAACCTGCTCCTGGCCGAGGAGGAGGGGATCAAGACCTCGCTCTCCGACGACGACAACTACGAGCTCCTGGTCGGCAACGAGACCATCAAGGGCACCGAGGCCCTGGTCATCGACCTCAAGAAGTGCACGCGCTGCAACCTCTGCGTCGAGAGCTGCGTCGCGGTGCACGAGGACCGCGTCCCACGGCTGTCCAAACGCGGGATCCGCGACGGCGATCTGATGCTGTCGTCGGCCTGCTACAACTGCAAGATCCCCGAGTGCATGCTGTCCTGCAAGTTCGGTGCGATCCGCCGCGACAAGGACGGCCAGATCCACATCATCGTGGACAACTGCACCGGCTGCTCGAAGTGCGAATCCGGCTGCCCCTACGGCGTCATCCGGATGGCGCACGTCCTGACGCCCGACGAGATGAAGGCGCAGGAGACCTCGATCTGGGAGAGCATCCCGCTCCTCAACAAGATCTACAAGAAGAAGGCGCCGCCGGCGCCGGCCGACGATGGCGTGAAGCAGATGCCGAAGGCGATCAAGTGCGACCTCTGCGCCGGATTGCCTTTCGAGGCCTGCGTCTACAACTGCCCCTGCAGCGCCATCTCGCGGCAGAATCCGGAAGCACTGAAGGGCATCGGCACCCTGCGGGTGTCCTGAGGGGGAATCGGCGATGGCGAAGTTCGTCTTCAAGGTCGGCAAGGACGAGACCCAGCGCGAGGGTGATCGGGTCTCGATCGGGACCCGATCGACCTGCTCATTCACGCTGGACGATCCCCTGGCGGCCGACGTCCACTGCGACATCGTGCTGCGCGGCGACGAGTTCGTCATCATCGACCGCGGCAGCTCGCTCGGCACCTACGTCGGCGGCCTGCCGGTCGAGGCGCCCCGGGTCCTGAAGGACGGCGACGAGATCGTCATCGCGGTCTCGCGGATCAAGGTCCAGGTCTCCGGCGACCAGATCAACCTCGCCGTCGATCGCAGCCGCTTCAACTACGACGACAAGACGGACGCGCTCGATCTCTCGCGTCGCGAGGTCGGCTTCGGGCGCTTCCGCCCGGTGAGCGTCGGCAACTGGATGGTCGCCTTCTCGATGATCCTGCTCCTGCCGCTCTGCTACTGCGGACCGACCAGCGACATCCTCCTGGAGCCGGGCCCGACCTGGCACGATTCCCAGCCGGCCTATCACGCACAGCTCGCGGAGCTGGGCGCGGATCTCCAGGACTGCAACGCCTGCCATTCGCCCTTCGACCGGAACCTGGACGGCAAGTGCATGACCTGCCACGAGGGCGATCTCCAGCGTCCGATGCAGCATCCGATGTACGAGTCCGTCGGCGACTGGGAGCTGGGATGCAACCATTGCCACATCGACCACCGCGGCGCCGGTGAGAACGTCCTGATCGCGCGGCCGGCGCATGAGAGCTGCGGCGACTGCCACGACGAGGACCAGAAGCTCGAGAAGCCCAGGGCCTTCACGATCGCCGAGGCGCAGGTGGCGATCGGCTACAACAGCTTCGCGCACGCCGACCACGCGGGCAAGAAGCTCGACCCGAACGGCCGCGAGCTCGTCTGCGACGACTGCCATGTCGCCTACGACGAGGACACCGCGCCGGCCCAGCGCGTCCTCGTCGGCGATCGCAGCCGCGACTACCGTCCGGTGGACTACGCGAAGTGCCTCGACTGCCACAACAAGGAGGCGCCGACGGCGCGGGCCTTCGAGGGCGCCTGGCACGGTACCGAGCCTGTGACGGCGGGCGAGCCGGAGGGGCAGCGCTGCCTCGCCTGTCACACGGAGGTCAACGACGAGAAGCTGCGCATGATCGCGGACTTCGATGCCGAGCGGCACTACGTCACGGTCACGCGTTCGCACGACGACCAGCTCGCGGCGGCCCACAAGATGGCCGACGGCCGGGCCTGCGCCGACTGCCACCGCAACGGGGCCGAGCTGAAGGGCGCGCGCGAGCTGCCGCTGGCGCGCTTCGGGCACGGCGTGCACATCCACGCGCCCTGGCCGGCCGACCAGGCCGCCATGGCGCGCTTCTCGGGCAACCCCGATCGGCCCGGCAAGGGCGAGTGCGTCCATTGCCACGCGGCGACCGCGAAGGCCTCGACCCTGCTCACCGACAAGGCCCAGGAGTACGCGAACCAGAGCTGCCAGAGCTGTCACACGAGCGCAGCGCCGCTCGAGCGCATCACCACCAATCCCGCGCCGGATCGCGTCGATTTCCCTCACGATCGTCATCTGAAGGTCGAGGGCGGCTGCTACGCCTGCCATACCTTCCCGAGCGGAGACACGGCGATGATGCCGGAGACGCCGCTCGACGTACGCAACTGCATGAAGTGCCACCAGGAGCACGACTCGATCGCCGGCGGTCACTGTGACGACTGCCACAAGAAGGACGATCCGGCCATGAAGGGGGAGACCCTCCTGGTCACCAGGACGCCGGACCGGACCTACGACCACATGAGTCCGGGGCACCGCCCCTGGACCGAGGCCGGCCGCTGCACCGACTGCCACGGCGAGGACATCTGGAAGGCGAAGACCATCGCCGAGATCCGCAACCCGGTCGAGGACGCGCCGGCCTGCCGCCAGTGCCACGTCGAGGAGAAGGCCCGCTTCCACTGGCGCTGACCCCATACGGTGCCTGGCACATTCCGCCGGAAACTGCCCCCATACCGTGCCTGGCACATTCCGCCGGAAATCCGCGCATTCCGGTGCCACCCTCATCGCGCTCGAAAGTCCGACGATGGTGAAATCGGGTGCGACGAGGGTGGCACCGTTTGTCCGGGATTTGCGGCGGAATGTGCCAGGCACCGTACGGGGTCGCCTCGTGGGGCGTCAGCGGGTACATTCCTGGCGATGCGAACAGCGGCAGGCGTTTTCCTTCTCGGGCTCTCGGTTCTCGTCGGCGCGGCTCGGGCGCTTCCGGCGCAGGAGCCTGACGCCCGTGCGCTCGAGCGGGCGCGCAGGCAGCTGGTCGAGAGCGGTCGCTACGAGACCAGGTTGCCGGACGTTCGCGAGCTGGACGACGGCATCGACCTCGGCGCCCTGGGCGGGATCCTGGGCTTCCTCGCCGTCACGATCCTCGTCATCACCCTGATCATCGTGATCGGTCTGAGCGCCCGGGCCCTGGCGGATCGGCGGCGGCGGCAGAGAGCCGCGGCCTCGGCGCCCGCC
>JBFIHP010000089.1:0-8732 GCA_041601735.1 Planctomycetota bacterium
AAGGACGTGACCGACCCCGTGGTCGCCACGGCGGCCCAGGTGGCGGCCGGTGCTCAGAATGCGGCCGACGTCATCAACGGCTCGAACGTCAGCTCGGTGGCCATCGACGTCACCTGGCCGGCGGGCGCCTCCGCCGCGGACAGCGCGACGGTCGTCCTCGACGACGGCGTCAATCCGGTCGTGACCTCGAGCGCCATGGCTCCGAATCCGGGTGCCACCACGACCTACAGCGTCGATGCCTCCTCGCTCGCCGAGGGTGCGATCAACGTCACGGTCTCGGTGACCGACCCGGCCGGCAACAACGACAGCTTCGCCGGCATGGCCGCGACGAAGGACACGATCGCTCCCCTGGCCGCCACCTCCGCCCGCGTCGCCGCGGGAGGCGGAAACGCCCAGGACGTGATCAACTCCTCGAACGTCGCGACCGTACAGGTCGACGTGGACTGGCCTGCCGGCGCCTCGGGCTCCGACAACGCCACCGTCACGCTCAGTGACGGAACCACGATGCTGACCAGCGGCTCCATGGCGGTGAGCCCCGGCGGCACCGTCAGCTACTCGATCGACGCCTCGACCCTGGCCGACGCCCTGATCACGATCTCGGTGGACGTCAGCGACGCGGCCGGCAACTCGACCAGCTTCGCGGGGATCAACGCGCTGAAGGACGCGACCGATCCGGTCGCCCCGACGGCCGCCGCGGTCGCCTCGGGCGCCTCGAACCCGGCCGACGTGATCAACACGGCGAACGAGAGCAGCGTCTCGGTCCAGGTCGACTGGCCCTTGGGCGCCTTCGCGGCCGACAGCGCGACGGTCACCCTGGACGACGGCGTCAACCCGCCGGTCGTCTCGGGCAGCCAGAACGTCAGCCCCGGTGCCTCGGTGTTCTACAGCCTCGATGCCTCCTCGCTCGCCGAGGGTGCGATCAGCGTCACCGTCGACATGACCGACGGCGCCGGCAACAGCGCGAGCTTCGCCGGTACCGCGGCCACGAAGGACGTCACGGCGCCGATCAATCCGACGGCGGCCGCGGTGGCCGCGGGCGCGAACAACGCCGCGGACTTCATCACCATGGCCTCCGAGACGGCGGTCCAGGTCGACGTGACCTTCGACGGTCTCGCCGACGCCGCCGACAGCGCGATCGTGACCCTCGGTGACGGCGCGGCCACGGTCTCGAGCGGCAGCATGGCGGTCAATCCGGGCGCGAGCGTCTCCTTCAGCCTCGATGCCTCGAGCCTCGCGGATGGTTCGATCACGATCTCCGTCGACGTCACCGACGTCAGCGGCAACGTGACGACCTTCGCCGGCACGGGCGCGACGAAGGACACGGTCGCTCCGGCCGCACCGACCCTGCTGCAGATCCCGGCGGGCGTGAACAACCCGGTGAACACGGTGAACGCCAGCACGGCGAGCTCCGTGAACTTCGCGGTGAACTTCACGGCTGCCAGCCTGGCCTCGGATACGGTGACCATCACCGTGACCGACTCGGCCATGACGATGCTCAGCTTCGGACCCTTCGCGGCTCCGGCCGGCGGCGGCGTCCAGGTCTACACCGGCAACGACCTCTCGAGCCTGCTGGACGGTTCTCTGACGGTCAGCTCGAGCGTCTGTGATGCCGCGGGCAACTGCTCGAGCTTCACCGGCATGAGTGCGACCAAGGACACGGTTCTGGTCACCGCCAGCGCGGCCTCGGTCGCCGCGGGCGCCCAGAACGCGGCCGACGTCATCAACTCGCTCTCGGTCTCGACCGTGAGCGTGGACGTGACCTGGCCGGGTAGCGCCGATGGCAGCGAGTCCTTCGCGATCTCGCTCTACGACGGCGTCAGCACGGTCGTCTCGGGTTCGATGAGCGTCCCGATGGGCGGCGGCACGGTCACCGTGAGCGGCATCGACGCCTCCTCGCTCGCCGAGGGCGCGATCACCGTCTACGTGGACTCGAGCGATCCCTCGGGCAACGGCCAGACCCTCGTGGGCACGGCCGCGACCAAGGACACGCTCGCTCCCACCGCTCCGACCGCGGCGAACGTCGCGTCGGGCGCCATGAACGGCGCCGACGAGATCAACTCCGCGAGCGAGGCGGCCGTCCAGGTCGACGTGACCTGGCCCGCGGGCGCGTCCGCCGGTGACTCCGCCACCGTGACCCTGAGCGACGGCGCGGCTTCGGTCACGTCGGGCGCGATGGCCCCGAATCCGGGTGCGACGACGAGCTACACGCTCGACGCCTCGTCCCTGGCCGAGGGTCCGATCACGATCTCGGTGGACGTCCTCGATCCGAACGGCAACCCGACCGCCTTCGCCGGCACCTCCGCGGTGAAGGACGTCACGGTCGTCAGTCCGAGTGCGGCCACCATTCCGGCCGGCGCGGGCAACCTCGCCGATCGGATCAGCGCCGCCAACGAGAGCAGCGTCCAGGTCGATGTGACCTTCCCGGCTTCGGCCGACGGCACGGAGACGGCGACGGTGACCCTCAGCGACGGCGTGAACCCGGACGTGACCTCGGGGTCGATGGCGATCCCGTCCGGCGGCGGCATGCTGAGCTTCAGCGGTCTCGACTCCTCGAGCCTCGCGGATGGCGTGATCAACGTGATCGTCACCGTGACCGACGACAAGCAGAACAGCCAGGCGAGCACGCCGCTGATGGCCCAGAAGGACATCAGCGCTCCGGCTCTCCCGACTGCCGCCAAGGTCGTCGCCACCGTGAACAACGCGGATCACTACATCAACGTGGCGAGCGAGGCCTCGGTCTCGGTCGAGCTGACCTTCCCGGCCGGTTCGAACGCCGATGACCAGGCCACCATCACCCTGTCCGACGGCGCAGCCTCCGTCACCGGCATGATCAACGCGCCGGCCGGCGGCGGCACCGTGACGGTGACCGGGATCGACAGCACTCCGCTCGCGGAAGGCACGATCACGATCAGCGTGGACATGGTCGATGGTGCCGGCAACGTCAGCGGTCCCTTTGCGGGCAGCATGGCGACCAAGGACGTCACCGCGCCTCCGGCGGTGGTGACCGATCCGGTGACCTCGCCCTGGAATCAGATGAGCCAGGTCGTCACCGGCGTCGGCCCGCAGAACACCGACATCGTGGTGGACGGCGGTGCGGCCCAGGCCGTGACTGCCAGCAACAGCGGCGGCGCCTTCGCGATCAGCGTCTCGCTGACCGCGGCCGCGACCAACTCGCTCACGGTCTACTCGCGGGACGTCGCGGGGAACACGTCGACTCCGGTTGCCGTCGACTACAACGGCAGCGCCCTGGACATCCTCCAGGACTCGGCGGCTCCCTCGGCGCCCTTCAGCGACGCGACCACGGCGGTCGGTCTCGGCAGCACCGGTGCGGCCGACGGCGGCGCCTTCGCCGACTTCGACAACGACGGCGACCTCGACCTGTTCCTGGGTCAGGCCGGCGCCGGCATCCTCTACGAGTACGACGCGACGAGCGGGACCTACAGCGACATCACGGCCGGTACGGGCGTGACCTTCGCCGGTGACCGTTCGGCGGTCTGGGGTGACTTCGACAACGACGGCGACGCCGACCTTCTCACGGTCGACTCCGTCCTCGGTCTGAAGCTCTATCGTAACGAGTTCATCGGGCTCGGCACGAAGACCTTCACCGACGTCACCACGTCCGAGTCGGCGGGCATCGCCTCGACGACCCTGGCGCAGGCCTTCTGGCTCGACCATGACAACGACGGCTGGCTGGACTTCCTGGTCCTCGACGCCACGTTGAACAACAACTACCTCATGGAGAACCAGCGCGGCGCGATGACCCCGATGAACTCCTTCTCGAGGAATTCGACGACGGGCATCGACAACAACGTGGCGGCCAGTCGCTTCGGCGCGGTGGCGGACTTCGATGTCGACGGCGACGTGGATGCGATCTTCGGCGACAACACGCCGGGTCTCTTCTACCGGAACGACGGCACGGCGACCTTCACCGACATCGCCGGCGCGACCTCGAACGTGAGCTTCGACCACTCGGCGGGCGGCCGGGGTATCGTCTTCGCCGACTACGACAACGACGGCGACCTCGATCTCTTCATCGCTCGGGGCGGTGCGTCGAACGTGAACCAGCTCTGGCGCAACGACGGCGGCTCGAGCTTCACGGAGGTGGCGGCGCTCGCCGGCATCGACACCGACGTGGATGCCGACGACGTCTGCTTCGGCGACGTCGACAACGACGGCCTGCTGGATCTCTTCATCGGCTCCAACGGCGCCAACAAGCTCTACCTGGGCCTGGGCGACACGAACATGGACAACGTGTTCGAGTTCGTCGAGGTGGCCTCCGACCTGGGTGTGAGCGTGGACGATGCCAACGATGCCGACATGATCCAGATGGCCGACATCGACGGCGACGGCGACCTCGACCTCTTCGTCGGCAACGAGAGCGCGGGCGACATCCTCTACCGGAACGGCCTGAACAACCACAGGTTCGTGAAGGTGCGGGTGAGCGGCCAGGGCTCCGGGGCCGGCTCGAGCTCGACCGACGCTCTGGGCGCGATCGTCTACCTGAAGGACGCGGCCGGTACGATCCTCGCCACCCGCGAGATCAGCGGCGGTCGCGGCAAGGGATCGCAGGATTGTGCCGAGGTCCACTTCGGCGGCGTCACGCCCAGCGTGAAGTACCGCATCGAGGTGAATTTCACGAGCGGCGCGGTGAAGAGCATCTTCGTCGCACCGAAGCTCCTGCCGGGTCACACCTTCTCGATCAACGAGTGATCGAAGCCCGGTCTTGAAACGGAGGGCCCCGTGATCGCGAGATCACGGGGCCCTTTCCTTTGCCATCTGGACGATCGGCGGCACCTAAGGGCCTTTGCCCGTCGCGGAGATTGAAGGCCGGGCCGACCGCGCTATCATCGCGCAGATCCTGCACCCGGAGTTCGATCCCATGAAGATCCTCGTCGTCGGCGGCGGTGGCCGCGAACATGCTCTCGTCTGGAGACTGAAGCAGTCGGAGAGCGCCTCCGAGGTGATCTGCGCCCCCGGCAACGCCGGCATCGCCCGCACGACCAGGTGCTTCGACGTCGCGGCGACCGACATCGAGCGTCTGGCCGAACTCGCGAAGAAGGAGAAGGTCGATCTGACCGTCGTCGGCCCCGAGGCGCCGCTCTGTTCGGGCATCGTCGATCTGTTCAAGAAGCGCGGTTTGCGCATCTTCGGCCCCGGCAAGGCGGCGGCCCGCCTCGAGGGCGACAAGGCCTTCGCCAAGGAGATCATGTCGAAGCACACGATCCCCACCGCGGCGCACCGCAGCTTCGCCGACATGAAGGCGGCGCTCGTCTTCGTGCGCGAGACCGTCGATTATCCCCTGGTGGTCAAGGCCGCGGGACTGGCGGCGGGGAAGGGCGTCATCATCTGCAAGAACGTCGAGGAGGCCGAGGAAGCCATCAAGAGCATGATGGAGGACGAGGCCTTCGGATCGGCCGGGCAGAGGATCGTGATCGAGGACTTCCTGGTGGGGGAGGAGGCGAGCATCATCGCCCTCACCGATGGCAAGACGATCCTGGTCATGGAGTCCAGCCAGGATCACAAGCGCGCCTTCGAGGGCGACCAGGGGCCGAACACCGGCGGCATGGGCGCCTATTCGCCCGCTCCGGTGGTCACGCCCGCGATCCAGGACCAGATCGAGAAGGAGGTCCTGGTGCCGATCGTCCATGCCATGCGGCACGAGGGCAAGGCCTTCAGCGGCGTCCTCTACGCCGGCCTCATGATGACGACCAAGGGCCCGAAGGTTCTCGAGTTCAACGTCCGTTTCGGCGACCCCGAGTGCCAGGCCCTGATGATGCGGCTCGAGGGCGATCTCGCCCGTGCGCTCTGGCTCTGCGCGGAAGGTCGCCTCGACGAGGCCGAGATCGGCTGGGACGAGCGACCCGCCGTCACGGTGGTCGTGGCGCAGGAGGGCTACCCCGGTCCGGTCGGCGCCGGCCGCCCGATTCACGGGCTGGAGGCGGTGGAGGATCGCGAGGACCTCGTGGTCTTCCACGGGGCGACCCGCAGGGTCGGCTCCGACTGGATCGCCAGCGGCGGCCGGGTCCTGGCCGTCACGGCGATCGGCGAGACCCTGATCCAGGCCCGTGACAAGGCCTACGAGGCGATCGACCGCCTCGACTTCCCGGGCTCGTTCTGCCGGCGGGACATCGGCCACCGGGCGATCGACCGTCGTTGAGAAAGAGATGCGATTTCTCCGGAGGGGGTCGGAGCCGATGGCGATTGCGGCCATAATGGACGCCGGAGGGTCGGGATGAAGTTCAACTACGACAAGAACATCCACACCGAGCCGGGCGAGGAGGTCGCCATCTTCGAGGCCTACCTCCGCGAGCGCGGCCTGAAGCTCACCCAGGCGCGTCGGGACCTCCTGAACGTCATCTTCGACGACCACGGCCACTTCACGGCGGACGAGCTCTACGACCGCTGTCGCAAGGCCGGCCTGCGGGTCTCCAAGGCGACGCTCTACCGCACCCTCACCATCCTTCTGGACTGTAAGTTGCTGGTAGATCACGACTTCGGAGAGGGAGCCAAGCACTTCGAGCACAGCTTCGGGCACCGCCATCACGACCACATGGTCTGTCTGGCCTGCCGCGAGATCATCGAATTCCGCAGCGAGGATCTGGAGCGCCTCCAGGACCGGGCCGCCCACGAACTCGGCTTCAGCCCCGTGCGCCACGCCACCACGGTCTTCGGGGTCTGCGCCGCCTGCGCCCGGACCGAGCGGGGCCGCGAGGTGCTCGCCGAGGCCCGTCGCGCCGCCCGCGACGAGGAATCGGCCGACTCCGGCGAGGCCTGAGCCCGGACCATCCGCCGCAGGGTCTTGCCGTTGAAAGCCCGCCCGAGCCGCCTACAATCGCAGTGCTTGAGAACGGTTCTCAAGAGCAGCAGCCGGAGGGTATGACCGTGGCGCGCAGTCTCGACGACCTCGCGATCGATCAGGAGGGCTTCATCGCCGGCCTCGCCACCGACGCGCGGCTCGGGCGGCGCCTGCTCGAGATGGGCCTCACCAGCGGCACCGGGATCCGGGTGGTCCGACGGGCGCCCCTCGGCGACCCCATCGAGATCGCGATCCGCGGCTACCGGCTGACCCTCAGGCGCAACGAGGCGAAGGTGGTCCTGCTCCGTGACTGAAAACAGTGCCGCGACCGGCAAGGCCCGCCTGCGAGTTGCCCTGATCGGCAACCCGAATTCCGGCAAGACGAGCGTCTTCAACGCCCTCACCGGACTGCGTCAGAAGGTCGGCAACTACCCCGGCGTCACGGTCGAACGGCGCGAGGGTCGAGTCCGCATCGGGACGACCGAGGTCGCGCTGATCGATCTCCCCGGCACTTATTCGCTCGCCCACAACTCGCCCGACGAGCGGGTCGCGGTCGACGTCATCCTCGGTCGCGGCCATGCCGAGAGTCCGCCCGACCTGCTGGTCAACGTCTGCGACGCCTCGAATCTGGCGCGCAACCTCTACCTCACCACGCAGCTCGCCGAACTTGGTCGCCCCGTGCTCGTCGTCCTGACCATGGCCGATCTCGCCCGGAGCGCCGGCCGGGTCCCGAACCTGGAGCGGCTCGAGAAGGACCTCGGCTTGCGCGTCCATCTGCTCGGCGGCTACGACGCCGCCTCGGTGGCGGCACTCGGGCGCGACATCCTCGCTTGCGCCACCGAGGCCCGCGTCCCGCGCCGTCTGAGCCGGTTTCCCGACGCCCTCGCGGAGCAGCTCGAGGGCCTGCTCTCCGCGAGCGACGCCGATCTCCCGATCGGGGCCCGGCTCATCGAGCTGGCCTCCTGTGCCGAGGACGGCTGTCGGCTGAACGGCTCCGCCCGCGCGGTCGCCACGCTCGACGCCGCCGACCCCGACTGGTGGAAGTGGGAGGCCGAAGCGCGCTACGCCTTCATCGACGCCCTGGGCGACGAGCTCTTCGAGCCCGGTCCGCGGCGCTCGACCCGGAGCGCCACCGATCGCGTCGATGCCGTCCTCCTCCATCGATTCGGTGGGCCCCTGGTCTTCCTCGTCCTGATGGGGCTCGTCTTCCAGCTGATCTTCACCTGGGCCGGCGTGCCGACCGATCTCCTCGAGACCGGCTTCGTCGCCTTCAGCGGCATCGTCGGCGGGCTCCTCGATCCGGGGCTCCTGCGCGATCTCGTCATCGACGGGGTCCTGGCGGGTGTCCTGAACGTCCTGATCTTCCTGCCGCAGATCCTCTGTCTCTTCCTCGCCATCGGCATCCTCGAGGACTCGGGCTACATGGCCCGCGCGGCCTTCATGATGGATCGCATCATGCGCCGCGTCGGTCTGCACGGGCGCTCCTTCGTGCCCATGATGAGCTCCTTCGCCTGCGCCGTTCCCGGCATCATGAGCACGCGGAGCATCGAGAGTCCCGCGGCCCGACTGGTGACCATCCTCGTGGCTCCGCTCATGAGCTGCAGCGCGCGGCTTCCGGTCTACACGCTGGTGATCGGCGCCTTCTTCGGGGACAGCTTCATCTGGGGCGGGATCTCGGCCGGAGCCGTCGTCTTGCTCTCGATGTACCTCCTCGGTCCGATCGCGGCGACCGCGATGGCCTGGCTCTTCCGCCGCACCCTCGTGCCCGGCGCGACCCCCACCCTCATCATGGAGCTGCCGCCCTATCGGCTGCCGCGCTGGCGGACCGTCCTGCGCAACGTCTACGACCGGGGCATGCTCTTCCTGCGCAAGGTCTGGACCATCATCCTCGGGCTGACGATCGTGCTCTGGTTCCTCCAGAACTTCCCCACCGAGC
>JBFIHP010000090.1:0-8692 GCA_041601735.1 Planctomycetota bacterium
ATTTGCGCTGGGCTCCGGCGACGAGCGGGCTAAAATGCCCGCGCCTCGCTCCGACGACGACTGGCCCAGGACAGGACCCGAGATCGCCATGACTGCCGAATCCGACCGCGAGAAGTCTCTGCTGGAACGAGAGGCCCGCTTCTGGGACCAGCAGGAGGAGGCGATCGGCGACCTCTACGCCAAGCCCCACGACTGGCGCTTCATCCCGGACATCGCCGACACGGTCATCAAGCCGAAGACCTCCTTCCTGATCGAGCTGATCGGCCGCTATCGCGACCGGATCAAGAGCGTGATCGACATCGGTTGCGGCAACGGCTGGTTCTGCCACTCCTGCGCCGAGGCGGGCATCAAGGCCTATGGCGTCGATGTCTCGCCCAAGAAGATCGAGGCCGCGAGGCGGATCGCCGAGGAGAAGGGCATCGCCCACCTCTGCCAGTTCGAGGCGGTGGACATCATGACCTGGACGCCGCCGGAGAAGGTCGATCTCATCTCGGCGCACGGCAGCCTGCACCACTTCCCGAATCTCGACGAGAAGCTGCCGCTCATGGTGGAGCGCTTCCTGAAGCCCGACGGCTTCATGCTCTTCGTCGAGCCGCACTACGACCACGGGATGGCGCCGAAACTCCAGGACTTCATCTTCGCCTGCGCCAGGAACCGCTTCATCGGCGGCTGGTTCGACAAGGAGCACTACCTCCAGGTGACCGGCCAGGCGGGCATCGACGAATCGGTCGAGCCCGGCACGGCGCCGGCGGGCGAGGAGTTCAACCTGCGCAGCGAGAGCCCTGCGGGCCTGGAGTTCTTCGGCGAGGAGCCCGAGATGCGGGACATCCTCCTGAAGGACTACGACCTCGTCGAGGAGAAGTACTTCCACTACGCCTCGGGACACCTCACGAACGCCTTCTACACCTACATGAAGCCGAAGTGGGTGCGCGGGCTCTATCGCTTCCTCTTGCCCCTCATCGTCTGGATCGACGATCGCCGCTGCAGGAAGCCGAAGTACAACAAGTGGGCCGAAGAGGGCCTCTGGTTCCTCATCCGCCGCAAGACCTGAATCGTGATCGAGCGCCTCGTCTCCGGCGGCCAGACCGGCGTCGATCGCGCCGCCCTCGACTGCGCGCTCGAACTCGGGATCGCCCACGGGGGCTTCGTGCCCCGCGGTCGGCGCGCGGAGGACGGCATCGTTCCGGACCGATTCACCGGCATGCTGGAGACGGAGAGCGCGGACTACCGGGTCCGGACGGCCCGCAACGTCGCCTGCTCCGACGCCACGCTCATCATCTCGCGCGGGCCGCTCGAGGGCGGCTCGCTTCTCACTCGCGAGCTGGCGATCGAGCAGGGCAAGCCCCATCTGCACCTGGACCTGGCCCTCCTCCCGCGGGACGAGGCGGTGGCGAAGCTGGGACGATTCCTCGCCGACGAAAAGGTCGTCGTGCTCAACGTCGCCGGGCCGCGAGCGTCCAGGGATGCCGCCATCGGCGCGCTGGCCGCGGACGTTCTCCGGCGAACGCTCACCTGAGCCCGGCCGGACCTCGATCCCCGAGGCGCGCTCGCGAGAGCCGAGAGGCCGCGGTCAATCTTCGATCCGATCGAGACCGAGTACGCGACTCTGGGTCTCGGTGATTGCCCGGGCCGCCGCGACGAGCGCGACGAGGTCGCACTTGGCGAGCAGCGGCGCGATCTCGGGAAGCGCCGAGTGAATCAGCAGCCGGGAGGCGTCCTTGCCCTCGACGTCGGGCGAATGCAGGAGCCGACAGCTCCAGAGATCGGCCTGCTGGATGAGCGACATCAGCGAGGGCACCGCACCGGTCAGGGGCATCGCGCCGGCGCGGTCGTGGTGGTTCTCGATCACCAGGACGAGCTGCTCGGGCAGGTCGCAGCGGGCCGAGGCGACGGCTCCGAGCTCGGCGTGACCGATCCCGAAGATCTGCGCCTCGGCGGCGACGAGCTCGTCGGGCGATTCCCAGCCCATCCGATCGACGGCGAGCAGGCCCTTCGGATCCGCGGCCAGCATGAAGAGCCGCCCCAGGTCGTGAAGGAGACCGGCCGTGTAGAGGAAGCCCGGCGCGATCGATCTGTTCAGGGCGGCGCCGAGATCCCGCGCGAGGACCGCGGTCTGGACGGCGTGGGCCCAGAGCAGACCGTGGCTCCTCGTGGTCGGGACGAAGACGCGGAGCACCGAGCATGAGCCCACGACCTCCTTCGCGATCCGGCTGCCCAGTCGCAGTGCGGCGGTCTCGACGTCGAGGACCGGGCTGACCGGAGCAGCGGAGGGGGAGTTGGCGATCGCCAGCACCCGGATCGCGAGACTCGGATCGAGGCGAGCCAGCTCCATCAGGCGCTCGACCGCCTCGGGTCCGTCACGATGCAGCGACAGGATCTCCACGACCGTGGTCGCCAGCGTCGGGATCATCGCCTCGGAGACCGCCGGAGCGGCGCCCAGATCGATCGATACCGTTGCGGTCGTGGGCTGGACCATGAAGATGCACCTCCATGATCGTCATCGGCCGGATCGACGCCGACGCTGAAACGACAAGGACTTCGGACGCTTTCGACTCGCTCGGGTATTCGCCTACCGGGACCTACTCCAGCGTCGTCCCGCGCTTGGCGCACTCGGCCATGTAGGCGCGGTAGCAGGCGAGCTCGCGGGGCTCGAGCATGGCCTCGTCCACCAGGTAGGTGTCGAATCCGACGTAGTTCAGGGGACGACAGCGCAGGCTGCACTCGTAGTCGGGGTGCGGCTCGAAGACGACGACGTTCTCGTGGCGGATGCCGCCGAAGCCCTCGATGTAGACGCCCGGTTCGATCGAGCAGACCTGGCCGGCGAGGATCGGCAAGGTCACGCCGGGGGAGATCCCGACGCCGGGCTCGTGCACGTGGATTCCGACGCCGTGACCGGTGCCGTGCGCGTAGTCGATGCCCTGCTCGTAGAGCGGCGCGCGCACGACCGCGTCAAGGAAGGCCCCCTTCGAGCCCTCGGGGAAGACCGCCATCATGCCGCGGAGGAGTCCGCGCAGCACGGTCGTGTAGAGCCTTCGCTGTTCCTCGCTCGGCGTGGCCAGCGGTCCGCCGGCGACGAAGGCCCGGGTGATGTCGGTGGCGAAACCGCCCTCGTAGAGCGCACCGCTGTCCAGGAGCATGAGGTCGTCGGCGGCAGCCACCACGTCCTCGGAGGGAGCCGAGAAGTGGATCACGGCCGTGTTGGCTCCGACGGCGGCGATGGTGTGGAAGGACAGGTCGCGGGCACCCTCGTCGGAGTAGAAGCCGTTCGCGGCCGCGTAGAATCCGGCCTCCGTGACCGGTTCCCGATCGGCGAAGCGCTGCCTGACCCAGCGCACGGTGCGGGCGATGGCGCGCGACGAGCGCAGGTTCGAGGCCTCCATGTGGGCCAGTTCGGCTGAGGACTTGATCGCCTTGACCGCCACGGCGGGCGATGAGATCTCGCGGGTCTCGATGTCGGGTCGCGCGGATCCGGCCTCGGCCAGAGTCGCCGCGGTCACCTGCGCCGGATCGAACCAGAGGATTCTGCGGGCACCGAGATCGGCCTGCTTCAGGGCCCGGTCCAGGCCACCGGCGACGACCTCGAGGCCGCGCGGCAAGCGGCCAGGGAGGTCCTCGACCTGCTCGGGCTCGACGACGAGATAGAGCTTCTCCTCGGTGGCGACGGCGCGAGCGGCGAAGGAGCTCTGATAGAGGAAGTGATAGCCGCGCAGGTCGCTGAGCCAGGCGATGTCGTCCAGCGCCGTCACCAGCAGCATTCCGGCGTCACTCGAGCCCAGGCGCTGGAAGACGGCGGCGAGTTTCTCGCGGAGGCCGCGGCCGGAGACCTCGGCCGGAATCGCCTCGATCGGCTTGCGCGGCAACCAGCGCGCCCGGCCGAGCGCCCTCCCGACCTCGTCACCGTCCAGCTGGCGAGTTCCGGCTGCGGCCGTCCGGATCTGCCGGGCGAAGGCCTCGGAGACCCGGTCGCCCTCGAAGCCGGGCCGCTCGAAGCGCCCAAGATCATCGAGAAGGGCGGATGTGATCGTCGTGCCGAAGGGCACCTTGACGACCTCGATCAGCGCGGCGTCCACCTCGAGGTCGGCCTGGATGTGATAGCGGCCGTCGACGTAGAGACGGGCCTTGCCCCGGGCCCCGACCAGCATGAAGGCCGTCGAGCCGCTGAAGCCGGAGAGCAGGTAGCGGTGGTTGTCCTCGCGCGGGCTGTACTCGTTGAGGAAGCGGTCGGAACTGGTGACGACGAGGGCATCGAGGCCGAGTTCGGCGAGCAACTCGCGGACGCGCGCCAGGTTGCTCTCCACCTGATCACGGTCCACCTGGTATTCGGGCGTGGTTGCGGGCCAGCTTTCCATCGATCCGTTCCTCCGATGCGGGACCGGCATCATGCCCGGAATCGGCCTCGGGACCAAACAGCTCGTGCCCGACCCGGGCGGAACTCAGTCGCCGAGCAGGCGGTCGAGCTCCGGCAGTTCGGGCCTGCCGGTCCGGAGCGGCGGCAGGGTGGGCGCGGGCATCAGGGCGACCCGCTCGCTCAGGATGCGCGCGATCAACGAGGGGTCCTCGACCCGCGGAGACTCCTGAACCGCCAGGGCGGCCCGGAAGGCGTCGAGGATCTCGGCCAGCTCCTCCATGTCGTCGAGCTGGTAGGGCTCGAAGTGGAAGTCCAGCAGCTCGTTCACGACCCGGTTGCCGGGCTCCTCGAGCCGCGTCTGGGCCATGCGGAGATCGTCTTCGTGCAGACTACGACCATAGACGCCGCCGAACTCCGAATCGGAATCGAGGCGCCGGCGGGCGCGCTCGTAGGCCGCCTCGATGCCGATCCCTCGCAATTCGTCGCGATTGACGCCGAGGACCGCGAAGGCAGACCGCTGGGGCGGAAGCGTCACGTCATCGACGTGAAAGGGGTTGTTGTGCGTGTCGGCAATGAAGCTCATCACTCGGCCTCCAGTTCTTCGAGAGCCACCGCGAGCCACTCCTGGCCGCGCGCGTGCCTGCGGGCGGAGCGGATGTGTTCCGCCGCCCGGCCACCGTCACCCATCTTCTTCAGGCAGGCGGCGGCGAGGAACTGCACGACGGGGTCGCGATCGTCCTTGATGAGCAGCTCCTCGGCGATCGCGAGCGCCTTCTCGAAGTCCGCGCGCTCGTAGAGGTCGTAGATCGACAGGACGTCGCCGCCGCGGCTCGTCATGCTGCGAACCATCTGGAGTCTCGTCATTCGAGAACGCCAGGCCTCCTCCATGCCGTCACAGTCCGCCAGCTGAGCGATGGCGGCCTTCGCCTTGTCGAAACGGCGGAGGCCCAGGAGGATGTCGATGTGCTTCAGGACGTGCTCGGATTCGTTCTCGCGACCGACCACGCATTCACGGAAGAGATCGAGGGCCGCGCGCCAGTTGCGCTGCTTCATGAGCTTGTCGATCATCTCCATGCGGCTCTCGTAGCGGACGGTCTCTCGTTCGCTCTGGACCTGATGGAGCAGTTCGACCGCGGACCGGACGCTACCGGTGTCTCGCGAGTCCCGGGCCCGGTCGAAGAGCCCGCGCGCAAGGGTCTCGGCCTCCTCGTCGCGCTCGGCTGCGAGCAGGAGCCTGACCTTCTGGCTGAGGACCCGAGCGTTCTCGGGATCGATCTCGAGGAGCCTCTCGACCTCCTCGAGCGCCCGAGGAAAGGGACTGTCCGCTTCGGTATCGACGATCTCGTGAGCCCGCGTGGGCGTCTCCGCGATCGTCCGCTGAACCAGCTCGAGGCCGAGCTCCGAATGCTTGCGTCTCAGGTCCGCGCTCGGAAGGCCCGCGCGGTCGATGATCTCCAATGCGAGCTGGAGGAACTCCGAAGCGCCGGCGACGTCGTCATAGCGATGGTGGGCGACGTGGGCGAGAGCCTGCAGGCCGACGCTGAGCGACTGGGCCAGGGCCGGATCGTCGTTCGCCTCGCGGGCCTGCTCGCGGATCGAGTTCTCCGCGACGAGCAGGATCTTCGCGATGGTGTCGCATGTCTCGGCCACCATCCCGGGATCCGGAGGACTCGAGAGCGCGTCCGCGGTGGCCAGCACCGGGGCGAGCGCAAGAGCGGCGACGCGGACCATCTCGCGGCGCGCGGTCGGGTTGTCGGGATCGGCGACGATGACATGGTCGATCGAGGCCATGGCCTCGTCGTAGCGCTTGCGCTGCAACTGCTTCTCGAGATCGCCCGAGAGCGAATCATAGAGCGCGTTCCTCACGAGCGCGACGTCGCAGTGCTTCATGAGCGGTGAGGCGGTCACGAGTCTCGCATGCTCGACCGCGCCCGCGAGGTCGCCCGCGAAGATCCGCCGCTTCGCGAGTCGGAGCTGGGCCAGGAGGATCCAGCCGCCGAGCTGTTCGCGAACGCGACTGACGGCCTCGCGAACCTCGTCGTCGTTCGACCACTCGAGGTCGAGCCAGAATCGATTGTGGGCGATGAGCCGGGCCCAGAGATCGTGGGCCCGACGCCAGGCGTCGAAACCGCAGCGGTTCTCCGATTCGAGCTCGTGCGTGCGTGCCAGCTCCATCAGAGCGACATGATGCAGCGCCACGCCGCTCTCGTCGTCCGCCATGCGACCGGCCCAGTACTCGGAGGCCGAGGCGTCCCAGACGCGCGCGCGCTTGCCGGCGACCCGGAGGCGCGCCGATGCCCAGGCCTCGGAAGGAGTCTCGCGCATCTCGGTGATGCGCACCCTGAGGGCGTGAACACGCTCGGCAGGAAGCTGCAGTCGGTCGCCGAGCATCCGACGCAGGTCGTCCACCATCGTCGAGAGACGGCTGCAGTCGCCCCCGGCGGCCGTGCGGAGTTCGCGATAGAGCGAGATCTCGGCGAAGCGCCCCGGAGCGAGACTCAGGACCCGCTCGAGAGTGGCGTCGTCGCTTTCGTCGAGCGCCTTGGCGGCGACCACCCTCAGCATGTCCATGCGGCTCCAGGGCAGCTCGAGCTTCGCTTCGGCGAGTTCATCGACGATGCCGAGGAGGTCGGCGGCCCGGCCGCCTGCGATGGCCTCGATCAACCGCGCCGCCAGCGCGACCTCGCCGCCGCATTCGTCGATGGCACGACGGACGGCCGAGCGAACCGATCCGTCCTTGCGACGCTGCCCGCCGGAAAGTGCGACGGCGACCGCGAGGGCGGGGTCGGGATTCCGACCGAGCTGCGGCTCGTCATCGACGTATCCGAGCGCGTAGGCCAGGACGGCGCGGAGCAGCGGGACGTCGCCGTCGGCATCGAGGGTTTCCGCTTCTTCCAGCGCGGCGAGCGCGGCGCGTTCGCCGCGGGGGTCGCGGCCCTTGGCCCGCGCCAGTCGTTCGAGTGCCCGTCGCCGCAGCGCGGCGGCGCGGACGCGTTCGAGAGTCGCGCGATCGGTGCAGTCCTCGGCCTCGAGCAGGCTGTCGGCGAGATCGGCGGCCTCGTCGATTCGCCCGATCGCCAGCTGGTGACCGAGCAGTTCGCGACGGACGCGCTCGAGATGCTCGCCGCTGAGACGGCGGGCCGCAGCCTCGAGTTCGGACACGGCCCGATCGACGTTCTCCTCGAGGCCCGCCCTGGCGATGGCCGAGCGCATGACGGCTTCGCCGTCGTGGAATCCGTCGAGGAGGTCGAGCGCCTTGTAGGCCAGGACGCGGTCGCAGAGCTGGCCCTCCGAATCGAAGGCCTCGTCGAGCGCGAGCAGGCCGGCCCGACGACGGGAGTCGTTCCAATCGGCGAAGAGGGCCACCGCGGCGAGGTGCGCCTCGTAGGCCTCCTTCGGGCGTTCCAGTCTCTCGAGCAGGAGGCCGCGGAGGTTGTGACAGCGGAAGAGGCTCTCGGGCGTGCCATTCTCGATCGTCTCGACTTCGGCCAGACGAGTCGCGGCCGCGGCCTCGTCTCCGAGGCTCAGATCGACGAGCGCCAGAAGGTGGCAGGACTCGACCGATGGCTCCTCCTCGTGCATGGACTGCAGTCCGTCGCGAGCGGAGTCGAACTCGCCGCGGCGCAGCGCGACCGCGCTCCGCATGAGCTGCAGTTCCCGGGACTGGCCGTGGCCCTCGGACTCGGCCAGTTCGATCAGTTCGATCGCCCGCTCCGGATCGCCGCTCGCCAGGCTCTTGCGGATGCCGGTGAGGAAGATCTCGGTGTCGGCCAGATCACGGCGTGCCAGTTCGGCCACGGCCCGGGAAGCGGCGACATGGTCGCCGCCATGGGCGGCGAGCTTGAAGCTGCGCTGCTCGAGTCGCTTCTCCAGCCGAAGCAGGTCGGCGTGCGGCGGCGCATGGGCCTCGATCTGTAGCATCGCCAGGAGCGCGCAGTCGATCTTGGCGGCGCCGTGGAGGGCCCGGATGCGTTCGGTCAGCAGCGAGATCGTGCGATCCTTGCCCTGACGACCGGATGCCTGGGCGGCGGGCATGGCCGCGAGCGCTTCGTCGTTCAACCGCGCAGCAGCTCTGAGGTCGCCGTCGAGCTCGGCCATGCGCGACTTGAGGTCGAGCACGAAGGGCTGGACCCGGGGACTGAAGCGGGCGGCGATGTAGTGCTCGGCGTGGCGGCGCTCGCCCTTCGAGAGAGCGATCTCGGCGAGGCGCACGGCGGCGATCTCGTCGGACATGTCTGCGCGCAGCAAGTCGTCGTAGGCCTCGGCCGCCTCGTCCATCGCGCCGGCGTCGAAGAGAAGCTCGGCCTCGCGTTCCTGGATCAGGGCCGTGAATTCGGGCGGCAA
>JBFIHP010000091.1:0-8689 GCA_041601735.1 Planctomycetota bacterium
GCGCCCCAGGAGCGCCGCAGGAGCGCCGCTCTGACAGAGCGGCATTCCGGGCTCCACGCTCCTCGAACGCCGGTCCATCGGCCCTCCGGGATTGGGGCAAATCGGCCCGCAGAAGCGGGTTTTTCCGGCCTCGCAGGAGGCTCCCGAGGCCCGGCCGAGCCCGCCCGCGGCCGTCGCGCAGTTCGCCGGATCGGCGCAAGTCCCTGGCAGGAAGAGCTCTCCGCATCGACTCGCTGCCATTGGCCGGCGACTTGCACGGTCTCTCGCCTCCTATTCCCTGCCCCTCAACCAACGCCTCCCCCCGATGCGGGAGACGTGAACGGGAGGACGTGGCGATGTGCGTCGATCGATTCCTGCGTTTCGGACTGGCGGCGGCGATTCTCCTGACCGTCCTCTCATTCCCGGCGCTCGCCCAGGGCGACCGACTCGCACCCGGCCCGGTCGAGTTCCGTCTTCGTGATACCGCCTCCGCCGCAGCGATCGCCGACGCCCTCGTGCGCCTCGGCGGTCGCTTCGGCGTCAGCGGACCGGACGGCCTCACCGTCTTCGACGGCGTCCCCGCGGGCGAGTTCGACGTCGAGGTCGTCCGCCGCGGATTCGATCGCCACGAGGCCCGGCTGATCCTGGCTCCCGGACGCCGCGACCCGGTCGAGATCGGCCTCCGGCCCTCGCAGGTCGCCAGGCTCGCGGGCCGGATCACCGCGGGCGGCGAGCGCCCGGTGGCCGGTGCGCGCATCAGCCTGCAGACCGAGCGCAGCCGGGCCGGATGGCCGGTCCGGGTCCTCCTGCACAGCGGCTGGGACGGCGCCTTCGAGCTCTTCGATCTTCCGGTCGGCAGCTACGACTTCGAGGTCGAGGCCGCGGGCTGCGAGCCGCGAAGCGGCAAGCTCGAGGTCGGGCCGGAGCCGGATGCGCTCGTCGTCGATCTCGTTCCCACGCGCGGGACCACGAGCTTCGAGGTCCTGCTGCGCGACTCGACGAACGGCGCGCCCGTCGCGAACGCCGCCGTCTTCATCGCCGAGGCCTGGCCGCGCGGCCTCGTCGCCAGTGGCACGACCTCGGCGGAGGGCCGCGCGACCTTCGCCGACATCGCGCTCGGCCGGCGCAACTGGATCGACGGCGAGGGCGCCGTCGAGGCCTCCGGCGGGCACGCGACCGTCCGGGTCGAGGCCGAGGGCTACGAGAGCGTCGTCGTGCCGATCCCCCAGCGGCTCGGCGGTTCGATCGAGGTCGCCCTCCACCCCGTCACCGAGATCGAGGAGTCGGAGCCGAACGACGACATCGCCGCGGCCACGCCGATCCGGACCGGAGCGCCCGTGCGGCTCACGATCCGCGAGAACGGCGATCACGATCACTTCCGCTTCCGCCTCGACCAGCCCGCGCGCCTGCGCGTCGCGGTCGGCCCCGACCTACCGGTCTGGGTGCGCGTCTTCCTGATGCGCGCGGACGGCAGCGGGTTGGCCGAAGCGAGCGGCAACAGGGGTGCCGAGGCGATCATCACGGCCGATCTCCCGCGCGGGGACTTCGTCATCCTCGTCCGGGTCTACTACGACAACGAGTCGAGCGAGTCACCCTTCAGGCTTCGCGTCGATCGCGAGGTGGCGGCCGACCCCTTCGAGCCGAACGACAGCCCGGGCGCCGCCCGGCCCCTGCGGATCGGCGAGGAGGTGCGCGGTCTGATCTTCCCGCAGGGCGATCGCGACCACTACCGCTTCGAGACCGTCCGCGCCGGTCACGTGCGCCTGACGATGCCCCCCTGCGATCTCTGGCGTCGGGTCCATCTCCTCGACGAGGCCGGTGCGCAGCTCGGCGAGGCAGCGGCCGATCGCGGTCAGCCCCTCGAACTCCGGCTTCAGCTGCCCGCCGGGCGCCATGTCATTCTCGTCCACCAGTACTACGACAACCAGGACAGCCTCGATCCCTACACCCTTCGTCTCGAGTCGATCGGCGACGACGGCATCGACGACCCGGCGGAGGAGGTCGGCGCCGCGCTGCGCAGCGTCCGCGCGATCGACCTCGACGAGACGGTGGGCACGACCATCTTCCCGACCGGCGACATCGATCGTTTCGCCCTGGCGCTGCCCGAACCCGGACTCCTCCACATCCGCCTGGCGAGCTCGGTCTGGGGTCGCCTCAAGCTCCGCGCCCGCGACGGCCGCATCCTCGCCGAGACCGCCGCCGATGTCGGTCGGATCGCCGAGACCGCCTGGTACTGCGCCGAGCCGCAGGGTGTCGTGATCGAGTTGCGGCAGTACTACGACAACAGCTCCTCGCATCTCCCCAACCTGATCACGACCTGGTTCGAGCCGGCCGACGAGATCGACGTCCTCGGCCGCAACGACGGCTTCGAGGACGCCTTCCCCGCCTTCATCGGCGAGCCCCTCCGCGGCAGCATCCAGCCCGTCGGCGATCGCGACGTCCACCGTCTGCAGGTCGATCACCCCGGCCTGCTCCATCTCGAGGGTCAGACCTCGGTCTGGACGCGCATGTTCGTCCATGACGAGACCGGCGCGATCGTCGGCGAGGCCGCCGCCGATGCCGGTCGGCCGATCTCGCTGGTCGTGCCGGTCCTGCCGGGCGAGTACTTCGTGCTGCTGCGCCAGTACTACGACAACCTGGCATCGGCCCAGCCCTACGTCATCCGGACGCGACTCGAACGCGCGGCCGCTGACGAAGGCGTGCCCCTGGCGCGCGGCGCAGCCCGCGCGATCGGCCTGGGCGAACTCGTGCCCTTCGCCATCGAGCACCACGGCGATCGCGATCACTTCAGCTTCCTCGTCCCGCGGGAGGGCTCCTTCTTCCTGCGCATGCGCCCGACCGTCTGGACGAGGTGGTTCCTCGTCAACGAGGCCGACGGCACGACCCTGCGCGAAGGCGGTGTCGAGAAGGAGAATGAGAGGGTCTTCGAGATCAAGGTCGCGGGGCCCACGCGCTGCCGGCTCGAGCTGAAACAGTACTACGACAACGACAGCTCGATGAAGACGGGCTGGTTCGTCGTCGATCTCGAGGACCGGCCCCTCGTCGGCTGCGTCCTCGTCGCGAAGGTCGATCCCTGCGATCCGACCGCCGTGACCTTCGGGCTCGAGGCCTCGGACGGCGTCGCACTGCCGGTGCGGACCATGCTCGATGCCGACGGCAACGGCAGCGACGATGTCGCTCTCTCGCCCGGTCGCGAGACCGTCTGGCGCTACGCCGCACCCGGCAGCTACGCCGCCAGGCTGAAGTTCGACACCGCCGACGGTCGTCATGGCACGGCCGGAGGCTGGGTCGATGCGCTCGGTACGCGGCCCCGCGAGGGCGTGCAGCTGATCCTCGGGCGACCGGCCGAGGGCGCGGTCGTCGAGCGCGCCGAGGCCTGCCGCGTCAGGGCCGTGAGCTACTCCGGCAGCCCCGTGCGCCGGGTCGACTTCGCCATCGACGGCCGGACGCTGGCCTCGGCCTTCAGCGCTCCCTTCGAGGTCGATCTGCCCTGGGGCAAGCTCGGACCGGGCGAGCACGTGCTGACCCTGAGCGCTCACGACGGGGCCGGCAACGAGGGCCGCGTCGAGCGCCGTTTCAGCGTCTCCGAGTACTTCGATCTCCTGCCCGGGACCGAGGCCGTGGTCACGGGTGACGAGGTCGCGGTCAGCTGGGCCGGCCCGGCCTTCGGTCGTGCCGCCGTCCGCTACCGCGTCGCGGGCGAGGAGTCCTGGCAGACCCGTGAGGGTCAGCGGGCGAGGAATCGCCGCATCGTCCTCGACGATCTGGAGCCCGAGAAGAAGTACGAGTTCCAGCCGCTCGGCGACGGCGAGCCGGGACCGATCCACACCGTCACCCGCGTGCGCGGTCTCGCCTTCGGCAAGGCGCGCTACGCCGCGAGCATCGAACGCGACTACGATCAGCGCCTCGGCATCTCGATCCGCAATCACGCGGATCAGCCTCAGCGCGTCCGTCTCGTCTGCGGCGAGCCTCCGGAGGAGAGTCGCCTGCTCGTCGGTTTCGTGGGCGAGGGCTCGGAGGGCGACCCCATCGATCTCGCCCCGGGCGAGGAGCGCGAGTTCATGCTGGTGATGAGCGCGCAGGACGTGGTCACGCCGCGCACGAGCTTCCCGATCCGCCTCAACGCCGAATCGGGCTTCACCGACGAGGCCGAGGTCGATATCGACATCCGCCTGCCGCTGGTCAAGCTGCGCTGGGAAGAGCAGGAAGCCCTCGACGAGGGTCTCCGTCGCGTCTTCGTCCTCCACAACGAGGGCGACGGTCTGACCGATCTCAGGCTGCGCTCCGAAAACGATGACGTCTACGTCTCGCCGGAGCTCGATCACGGCGTCTTCCCCGCCGGAGGCCGGGTCCGCGTCGAGGTCTCCCCGCGGCTCTACGAGGGCTTCACGAGCGTCTCGGGGACGATCCGCTACGGCGCCGTGAACACCGACTTCGAGCAGGACGTCGCTCTCGCCCTGCCCGAGGGCAAGACCCTCTACGGTCTGCAGCTCGTCGCCGGCGCCGGGATCGTAGACGAGGGCTCCACCCCCGACGAGATCCTGCTCGCCGCGCGCTCGATGGCGGGCACCTACCTGAATCCCGACTCGGTGGACTGGACCCGGCGCTCGAATCCGGAGGATGGCGACGGCGACGGTCGCATCGATCGCTGGAGCATCGACGACGCCTTCGAGGGCATTCTCTGGGTCGGCGACGACACGGACGGCGACGGCGAGATCGACTTCGTCCACGCCGACATCGGGAGCGACGGTCAGTACGACTACTCGGCCTACAAGACCAGGGAGGGCTGGAGCCAGACCAACCTGGTCGAGGCCTATCTCGAGATGGGCTTCGCCCTGCCGCAGCCGCGCGGCGTCTATCAGAAGCACGACCTCGACCTGATCATGAACGGCGTCGTCGTGGGTTCGCTGCGCGACGTGATCCCGGAGGGCAACTACAGCTTCCGCCTGCCGCCGACGGCGATCCAGTTCAACGACGAGGGCGTGCCGACCGGCAACGACGTCAAGATCAAGTCACGCCACCTGAACGGCGGCCACTACTACCTGACCAGCGATTTCCGCATCAAGGTGCGCATGACGGGCACCCGCGTGTGGACCGTCGCGGAGTCCGAGGACGAGGCCAGAAAAAAGCTCCTCGACACCGAGGGCCTCGACCTCGAGGGTCCCGACTACGCGATCTCGTCGGCCGAACTCCGGATGATCGGCAACCCCGCGATCGGCCAGAACCTCGTCTTCAAGGCCCCGATCCGCAACGTCGGCGCCACGAGGACCGCGGCCCTGGCCGCCGCGCTCATGAAGGACCTCGGGAGCGGCGCGGCCTCGATGGTCGAGCTCGCTCGCGTCTACGTCGAGGACGTACCGCTCAGCGGCGACGTCGAGCTGAGCATCCCCTGGACCGCCGTCGCCGGTGCGCACACGCTCTGGGTCGTACTCGATCCCGACGGCGAGGCCGGCGATCTCAACGAGAGCAACAACCGCGCCGCGATCAGCTGCGTGGTCCCCGGCGATGCCGGCCCGCCCAGCCTGCAGGTCCTCGAACCCGCGGAGGGCTTCCAGGCGACCGACACCGTCGTCGCGGTGGTCGTCGAGGCGAGCGATGACGACCGGGTCCTGCGCGTCGAGGTCTCGGTGGACGGCGGGCTCGCGAGCCCTCTCGATTCGCTGCCCGAGCCCGGTCGCTACGGCGGCCGGGTGCTTCTCCAGCCCGGCATGCACAGGATCGGCGTGACCGCGATCGACGGCAGCAATCAACGGGCGAGCCGGACCGTGACGGTCCAGGTCGATGCCCCCCGGCCCGAGGTCGCCATCACCAGCCCCGAGGGCGGGGCCCGGATCGATGAGCAGAGCGTCGCCGTTCGCCTGCGGACGAGCGAGGACGCCAGGCTGGTCGCCGCGCGGGTCAACGGCGGTCCCTGGCGGACCGGAAGGCTCGACGGCGACGGTGCCGCGATCGACCTCGACCTGCCCTTCGGCAGGGCCGACATCGAGGCGATGGCGACCGACTCCCGCGGGGCGCGGGCGACCGCGCGGGTCTCGGTGACCTGCACGGTGCAGCCCGAAGAGAAGGACAAGGACGAGGACGAGAAGGACCCGCCCGAAGACGAGAAGGAGCCCGCGGTCGAGCGACCGAAGGGGACCATCGACGTCGACGGCGTGGGTGAGATCGACGCCCTCGGTCCGCCCGATCGACCCCTGCCTCCGGTTCCCGGCGCCCGGGAGGATGCCGAGGATGGAGCGGCCGGCGCGACGAACGAGGGCGCGTCCGTCCCCGGCGGCGGTTCCGCCCCGCCGCCCGAGCGATCGCGCGTGGGCTCGGCCCCCGCCACCGATGCCCAGCCCGAGACCCTGCCGCCGGTGCGCGATCTGCCCGAGCCTCCCGCCGACGAGCCCGAGGACGAGGAGACGCCGGAGGACGGGCTGCCGGAGGACGAGACCGCGCCTCCCGTCGATCCCGAGGAAGCCGAACTCGAGGACGGCGAGGTCCTAGGCGGCCCGCCGCGACCCGGGCCCGGCGCGGCCGGGCGCGCTCCCGCGGGCCGGCCGAGCGGCGGTTTCATCCGGGCCGAGGCCCAGCAGAAGGACTGGTACTGCACCAATCGTCCCGAGATCGAGGTGAAGTTCCGGCTGCCGGACTGGCTCCGGAACAAGAAGCTCCCGAAGCCGGGCACCAAGGAGTTCGACGCGATGATGACCCGTCTTCTGACGGACATGCGGATGCGCGGCTTCAAGATGGACCGGCTCGAACGCTTCCAGGAGACCCTGCTTCGCCGCATCAGGCGGATGAACCAGCCCGGTGAGCTGCCGGGCTTCCTCGAGAGCTTCAACATCGTCGGTCCCAAGTCGGAGGACCCGAAGGCGCTCGCCGAGTGGCGGCAGAAGATGGAGAACACGGCGCAGGCCTGGTTCCTCCGCCTGCTCGCCAGCGGCGACCCCAAGCTCGTGGCCGAGGGCCTGAAGGCCCGCGCCGAGGCCATCGGGCAGTTCGATCAGGCGATGCTCGAGCATGCCGAGGCCGCGGTGACCGAGATCGAGGCCAACCAGAAGATCGTCGAGGACGTGGCCGAGGCCCTGCCGATCGTCGGCGAGATGTCGGACATCTACGCCTTCGTCACCGGCGAGACCGCGCTCTCCGGCAATCAGGTGAGCGCGCTCGAGCGCGTGATCCGTCTGGTCGGCGTGGTCGGGCCCTTCGGCCTCGAGCAGCTGGTCAAGCGGTCGCCGAATGCGCGCATGGTCCTGCAGGCCCTGGGCGAGATGGGTGAGGCGGCCGGCAAGGGCGGCAAGCGCATGCTCGCCTCGGTCCTCAACGTCCCGCCGGGCAAGGTCGATGACACCTTTGCCGCCATCGGCAAGTTCCTCACCAAGGAGCGCAAGCTGATCGGTGAGACGATGGAGGACAAGATGGCGCGCGAGGCCCGGCTCTTCGCCAAGTCGCCGGAGGGCATCGCGGACGCCACGCGAAGGTTGAAGGACCACGCCGAGGCTCGCGACCTCATCAACAAGCTGAAGAAGTCCGCGCCCGATTCCGACGACTTCAGGGCGGCCGTGAAGGAACTCCAGAGCAACAAGACCGCGCAGGCCCTCATCAACCGGGCCGACGTCCCCGACGCCCTGCGCAAGGAGGCGGCCGACCAGGTGAAGAGCTGGTACAAGGCGGCCGACGGCGAGGTGGCCGAGGGCTTCGAGGGCCTCTACCGCGGCGGCAGGGCCTCGCCGGACGACACCGCGAGAATCGCCAACGAGCTGGGGATCACGACCAAGCAGGCCGAGGATTTCCAGAACCAGGTCGAGGCCTTCGCGAGGAAACACGGCGTCGATCCGAGCGAGGTCAAGGTGGACAAGCTCAACATCACCAACAAGCGCCCGCCCAAGCCGGGCGAGGTGCCGAAGACCTCCTTCGGCCGCGATCGCGACGTCACCTTCCAGATCCAGGCGCCGATGAAGGACCCGAATACCGGCGCCATCCTGCGCGACGCCGACGGCAAGATCCGCTACATCGGCGAGGACATCGACCACGTGGTCAGCAAGAATGCCTACGACAACAAGTTCTACACCGCCTCCGGCGAGGGCGATCTGCCGCGGCTTCCCGACGGCAGCATCGATCAGGCGAAGGTCTCGAGGTACGCCGAGGAGACGATGGATCAGATGGTCACCTCGAGGTGGCATCCGGAGGCCTACAACACCGGACCGGTCCAGCTCGACGACTTCCTCGACAAGGGCATCACGCCGACGCTCACCCGGGTGGACGACGTCTGCGACACCGTCGCCTACAAGTCCGACCACTGGTTCAAGAAGGCCGACGAGCTCGCGGAGGGCAGCTCCGAGGCCGTCAAGAACATGTCGAAGACCGAACGCCTCACCATGGCCTCGCGCAACACCGCCGAGGGCATGCGTCAGGCGACCAAGCAGTACGACGATCTCGTCCTGAGTCGCGTCAGGCAGTACGGGCTCGATCCGAACCTCCACGTCCCGCCGCGGCTCCAGCACAGCATGGACATCTTCCGTCAGGTCAAGGACGGCGCGATCTCGCCGGCCAAGGCCGAGGCGATGTTGAAGGCGATCGGGACCTCGAAGGAGGGCGCCGTGCGCGAGATGGCCGGCTTCCTGAACGGTCTCGAGAAGACCGCCGGCGTCGGCTGGCGGCGGGTCAAGTCGGCGGAGCTCGTCAACAGGATCGCCGGCATGAAGAAGGCCGGCGGCGGCTGGCAGGA
>JBFIHP010000092.1:0-8687 GCA_041601735.1 Planctomycetota bacterium
GCCCCCCCCTCCTTTCGACCCGAGACCTCAGGCGAAGTCGAGGAGACGGTGCTTCGGGTTCTGGTCGGCGGCGTAGCGCTTGTCCCACTCGCTGCGAAAGAGCACGAGAATGCGACCACGCTGGTCCTTCGCCATCATCGCCGAGGTCGGCGGCTTGAAGCTCGCGCGATCGCCCTCCAGCCAGGCCGAGGATTCGTAGGGCAAGGGATCGAGGCGGGTCTCGACGCCGTACTCGTCCTCGAGGCGGTACTGCAGGACGTCGAACTGGAGCCGGCCGACCGCGCCGACGATGGAGTCGTGCGCGCCGTCCTCGGGCTTCACCAGCTGGACCGCGCCCTCGGCGATGAGGTTCTTCATGCCCTTGTCGAAGCGCTTGCGATCGGAGGGCGCCTTCGGCGCGATGCGGGCGAAGAGCTCGGGCTGGAAGGCCGGCATCGGCTTGTGCTCGAAGCCGCCCTGCACCGACAGGGTGTCGCCGATGTGGTAGAGGTCGCGGCCGATCAGCCCGACGACGTCGCCGGCGAAGGCCTCGTCGAGGGTGTTGCGGTCCTGCGCGACCATGCTATGCGGTCGCGACAGGCGCAGATCGCGACCGAGGCGATGGTGCTTCACGACCAGGTTGGGCGAGAAACGCCCCGAGCAGATCCGGATGAAGGAGATGCAGTCGCGGTGGCGGCGATCCATGTTCGCCTGGATCTTGAACACGAAGGCGCTGAACTCGCCGAAGGGATCGATGCGGTCCTCGCCGCCCTCCGGCAGATCGACCGGACGCGCGCTCGGCGAGGGCGCGAGCTTCACGAAGGCGTCGAAGAAGGGCTCGAGTCCGAAGTTGGTGAGCGCGGAGCCGAAGAAGACCGGGGTGACCTTGCCGGCCAGGAAGTCCTCCTGGTCGAAGGCGTTGCCGGCGACCTCGAGCAGCTCCTGGTCGTGACGCGCCTGCACGAGCAGGTCGGGATCGAGCCGACCCTCGAGCCTGGGGTCGTCCATGGCGAAGCGTTCGAGCTCGGCCTGCTGTGCGCCGGCCGCGGCGGTCTTCTTGAAGAGCACGATCTCGTTCGCCCGTCGGTCGATGACGCCCGCGAAGGAGCGACCCGACCCGATGGGCCAGTTGAAGGCGCTGGCATGGATGCCGAGGGCCTCCTCCACCTCGTGCATGAGGTCGAGGGGGTCGCGACCCGGCATGTCGAGCTTGTTGATGAAGGTGAGGACCGGGATGCCGCGCAGCCGACAGACCTCGAAGAGCTTCCGGGTCTGGAGCTGCACGCCCTTGCCGGCATCGAGCACCATGATGGCGGAGTCGGCGGCGGTGAGCGTGCGGTAGGTGTCCTCGCTGAAGTCCTCGTGCCCGGGGGTGTCGAGGACGTTGATCATCGCACCCTTGTAGGGGAACTGCATCGCCGAGGAGGTGACGGAGATGCCGCGCTCGCGCTCCATCCCCATCCAGTCCGAGGTCGCGGCGCGGCCGCGGCGGTTCTTCACCATGCCCGCGCTGCGGATGAGTCCCGAATAGAGCAGGAGCTTCTCGGTGAGCGTCGTCTTGCCCGCGTCCGGGTGCGAGATGATCGCGAAGGTGCGACGCTTCTTGATCTCGCGGACGGTCTCGGGATCGCTGATCGGTGCGGGCATCCGTCATCCTCGGTGGGCTCGGGGCCGCGGAGGATAGCAAGACGATCCCGGGGAAACGACCGCCGGGGCGCGGCCCGGCCTCAGCGCGGAGGGGGCTCCAGGCGCAACACCAGCGGCGTCGAGGGCCGCAGATCCGGGAGATGGCGATGGCTGCCGTCCGGCATCAGCACGCGGACGAGCCGGGGCTCCGCGGAATCGACCCGAAAGGAGAAGCGACCCCTCTCGTCGGTCAGGCAGCGATCGACGATCACGAGGTCCCGCTCGTCCGGGCTCGATCCCCTGCGGGTCAGCTCGACGGTCAGGCCGGCGCGGGGCCGCGCCGAGGCGTCCGTGATCGTCCCGTGCAGCTCGACCTCGCGGCCGGGCGCGCCCTTCGCCGCCTCGCCCGCCTCGACCTTGCGTTCGCGCTGGCGACCGAAGCGCTCGAAATCCCGCCCCTGCCCGATCACCAGCCAGATGCCGAGAGCGAGGACGACGAGGGTGACGAAGATGAGGACCTTGGGCATCTCGGTGACTCCGACCGACGATAGCAAGCAGACGTCCCGGGCGCCTCCCTCCCCGTCCGGAGAATTCCGGTTGTCCCGTCACCCTGCGCCGGCGTCATCGACCTTCACTCCGGAGCCGGAGGGTTCCGGCCGGAACGGGAGCACGAGACATGACCGCGTTCTATCGTCTGAGTCTGAAGATCCAGGGCAGCGAACCTCCGATCTGGCGCCGCTTCGCCCTGAACGCCGAGGCTCGCGTCGAGGATCTCCATCGCGCCGTGCGCGACCTCGGCTGGCTCGGTTTCGCCGGCTGGGAGATGATGACCCCGAAGGGCGGTTTCGTGGCCGGGTTCGATCCCCTCGCCGACGACGGACTCGGGGGCGGGGAGCAGGCCCGCCTCTCCCGATTCCTGCGCAAGACCGGCGATCACATCCTCTACGTCTACGACCTGGAGGAGCGCTTCGTGCACGAGATCAGACACGAGGGCATGATGATCGGCCCGACCACCGCCTGGCGTTTCCTCTTCGACGGCGCGCGCAACTTCCCGCCGGAGGGTTGCGGCGGCATCGAGGGCCACCGGCGCCTGGTCGCCGCGCTCGGGTCCGACCGCGGCGGCGACGAGGAGAGCCTCGTGGCCGCGCACGGCGACTGGCGGCCCGACCGCTTCGATCTCGAACGCGAACGCGAACGCTGGGATCGCGATCTCGGCGACATGGCGCCGGACGATCCGACCGGTGAGATCCTGGAGAGTTTCATGGAGATCTGCAGTCGTTCGCAGGAGGACCTCGCCCGCGGCATGGCCGTCCAGAATCTCATCCGCGCCTCCGCGGCCCGCATCGAGGACCCGGCCGGACGGGACACCTTCTGGTGCCTCGTCGGCTTCGTCTCCGGGCGCGACGACCTCGGCTTCGACCTGGAGACGGAGGAGGCGCGACCCCGACTGCTCCTCGGCTTCCGCGACGACGGTCCGATCGCCGCGATCACGACCTCCGCCGACGCGGGCGTCGCCTTCACGATCGAGAGCGACCTCCTGGCTTCGGACGCAGGGGCGGACGGCCGGCCTGCACCTGACCGCGGCCGGATCGAGGTCCACCCGGATGATCCGCCGGGGAGCCTCACGAAGCTGCTCGGTCGCCTCGCCCGGCTCGCGCGCCGGACGGAGGTTCATCGCGGACCGCGACCCAGGATGACGGAGAGGGTGTGAAGGAAGTCGTCGCCCGAGAGGGGCGCCCGACCAGCTGGAGCGCCGGCTTTGGCCGGCTTCTTCGCCACCATCCCGGAAGAGGGGCCGGCGCTTCAGGAGAGGTCGATGCCATCGTCGTCGGGATGCTCGGTCCCGAGGGCCGGAAGCGGTCCGAAGACGAGGGCGTCGGCGGCCCGATCGAGCTGGGCCCGACGGCAACCGCCGAGATCCAGCGAGAGGGCGGGACGGAGAAGAAGCTCGGCATCTCCCGGAGGTCCGGCAAGGACGACGACGGTCCGGTCGGGATGGTCGGTCTGGAGGGCTCGCAGTCGCTCGGCTCCGTCCGGCCGGGCGTCGAGCCCGCGGACGACGACGACGAGGCGATCGAAGCCCGAGGATTCGAGCGCGGCTTCGGACTCGACCCTGCGAACGTCGCGGAGGCCGCGCTCGGCGAGGCCCGCGACGAGGGCCCGCACCGGATCTGCACAACCCTCCTCCGCGGGATCGACCGGGGCGTCGACGAGATCGAGGACGCGCACGCGATCGGTCGCGGCCAGCGGCAGGCGGCGCCGGTCGCCGCCGATCACCAGCCCGGCCGCGGCGATCTCGAGGGCCAGCGCACGAGCGTCCTCGACGGCGCCGAGCTTCTCGCCGGGTCTTCTGCGCGCGAGCCCGAGGATGCGACCGATCGCCATCTCGTGTTCGCCGGATTCGAGGAGGCCGCCCGCCAGGGCCTCGTCGAGAGCCCGCGCCGCCTCGCGCGCCCGATCGGCGCCGCGGCAGACCGGCAGGAAGTCGTGACCGGCCGCGGCCGCCGCGACCGCGGCGCCGGCCGGGCCTGCGGGGTGGACCGCGCCGCCCATCACGAGATCGTCGGCGATCACGGCGCCCTCGAAACCGAGCTCGTCGCGGAGGAGACCGCGAACGACGCGCGCCGAGAAGGTCGCCGGCGCATCGGGGTCGAGCGCCGCGTGAAGGAGGTGCGTGGTCATCACGCTCGCCGCGCCGGCTGCCAGGGCGCGGAAGGGCGCGAGGTCCTCGCGCGGGTCGATCTCGGGTCCCACGACGGGGAGCTCGAAGTGGGGATCGACCCGCGCCGGCCCCAGGCCCGGAAAGTGCTTGAGGCAGGCGGCGCAGCCGCCCTCCTCGATCCCCGCGACGTAGGCCCGCGCGAGCCTGGTCACCTCGGCCGCCTCGCGACCGAAGCTCCGGAGTCCGGTGATGGGATTCCCGGGGCGGCCGCGCAGGTCGACCACGGGCGCCAGCAGCAGATCGATGCCGAGCGCCGCCATGCGGGCCGCGGAGAGGCGGCCGGCGCGACGCGCGAGTTCCTCGTCGCCCGCCCGGCCGAGGCAGAGGTTTCCGGGCAGGACGGCGAGTCCCTGCGCCAGCCGGACGACCTGACCCTCCTCCTGGTCGATGGCGACGACCAGGGGCCGGCTCAGCGCCGCGCGGATCTCGGCGACGAGGGACGCGACCTGATCGCTCCCACGGATGTTGCGGGCGAAGAGGATGAGCCCCGAGGCCCCGGTCTCCTGCAGGAGATCGACGATCTCGTCGCGGAAGTCCGCGCCCTCGAAACCGATCATCAGGCGGGCGCCGCCCTTGGTCATGGTCTTGCTCCTCGCCGACGATGCTAACCGGAGACTCCGACCCCGTGAGCCCCGCAGGAGCACCGCTCTGATGGAGCGGCATTCCTTGATCCGACTGGCATCGATCCGGCCTGTCAGGCCGGCGCACCTGCGACCCTCGTCTTCAGACAGACGAGCATCGCTGCCCGGCGCGGCGGCGGCCGCGTCAGTCGCGCGCGGCGGCGCGGAAGGAGACGGCGATGGCGAAGGCGAGAGAGGTGCCGACCACGGAGTTGAGGGTCCAGGCCATCGGGGCCGCCGTGCCGAAGAGATCGCTCCAGAACTCGAGCGTGAGGACGGCGGCGATGGCGACGACGACCGCCGCGACGTTTCCGGGATCGCTGCCGCGTCGGGTCAGGACACCGACGAGGAAGACGCCGAGCAGGGGCGGGAAGATCCAGGTCAGCACCTTCAGGCCGAGTACGAGGACACCGAAGCCCTCCTTGGCCGAACCCACGGCCTCGGCCTCGTAGACCACGAAGGCGATGCCGGCGAGGACCAGGCCGAAGGCGACCGAGAGCAGCCGCGAGACCCGCAGGTAGTGGCGCTCGCTGCGATCACGCTGGACGTAGGGCTCCCAGATGGTGGTCACGGCGGTCGAGGAGAGGGCCGAGATCGCCGAGTCCAGGCTCGACATCGCCGCGGCGCAGATGCCGGCCACGACGAGGCCCTTCACGCCGACGGGCATGCTCTGCACGACGTACCAGGGGAAGATGTAGTCGAAGCCCTTCTTCGGGTCGCTCTCCCCGGCCTTCAGGGCGATCTCGCCGGCGAGCTTCAAGGCGCCCTCGTCGCCGCCGAGACGGAGCCAGAGCAGGGAACCGACCGACAGGAAGAGCCCGACCACGGGGACGACCAGCACCGCCGAGAAGAGCATGCTCCGCGTGCCGCTCCTCTCGTCCTTGCAGGTGAGCGCGCGCTGCATCATGTCCTGATCGGTGCCCATCATCGCCATGGTGAGGAAGGCCGAGCCCAGCGCCCCGGTGAGGAAGGTCATGCCGTCGGAGAGGTCGAGGCGGAGGTCGAAGATCGCGAGCTTGCTGCCGCCCTGCGCCGTCGTTGCCGCCGCGAGCCGGTCGATCGCCTCGCCGAAGGGCATGTCGATCTCGCCGAGGAGGCAGATCAGCGCCGCGAGCCCGCCGCCGAAGAGGAGCAGGCCCTGCAGGGCGTCGGTGTAGATGACCGAACGGATGCCGCCCATCACGGTGTAGGCGACGGCCACCAGCGCCACCGTGAGGATCGCCGCGGGGAAGGAGACCCCGGTGACGACCACGAGGGCGATCGCGGCCGCGTAGAGCCGGACGCCGCTGCCGAGACAGCGGCCGACGAAGAAGAGGATGGCCGCGGCGTTCTTCGAGAGGGCCCCGAAGCGCTCCTCGAGGTAGCCGTAGACGGTGTAGACCCGGCCGCGGTAGTAGGCCGGGATGAGCAGTTTCGCGACCACGATGCGCCCGAGGATGGCGCCGAAGGCGAGCTGCAGGTAGCCCCAGTCGCCGCGCAGCGACTGCGTCGGCGCGCCGATGAATGTGATCGCGGAGGTCTCGGTCGCGATGATCGAGAGCCCGGCGAGCCACCAGGCGATGCGCCGCGAACCGAGGAAGTAGGACTCGGTCCCGCTTTGACGCCGACCCACGAGGAAGCCGATCGTCGCCACCAGGGCGAGATAGGCGAGGACGATGCCGCCGTCGAGCGCGCCGAGCCTCAAAGTAGATGGGCCCAGGCCGGAGCCAGCTCGCCGCGATGCGCGATCACGGCTCTCTGGAAGGGCGCCGGAAGGCCGAGTCTCTCGAGCGGCCGCGACCAGTCGGCCCCGGCCACGGCGGGAAGGAACTCGGAGAGCGCCTCGCTGAAGACCCGCGAGGAGTCGCGCGGCAACTCGGTCGGGAGGATCTCGCAGGCCATGATCGCGAGCCCGGGCCCCGCGAGGTCGCGGTCGATCGCGTCGCGGCCGGGATCGTAGACGTAGCTGGGCCGATCGGGATAGGTCGGCTCGAGGGTCACCTCGATGCCGCCTTCCGGATCACAGGACACGTCGCCGATCACGAGGAGTCGTGGGCTCGAGCCCGCGGCGCAGCGCTTCGCCACGTCGGCGCGGGTCACGAGCCGCGGGTAGCGCGCATCCCAGTAGTTGCCCGCGACGAGCACGTTCAGGTGATCGAGGTAGTCGGCGAAGCGGCCCTCGTAGAGCTCCGGGTGATCGTAGTAGTCCTGGAGCGCGAAGGGGCCGCCGTCCTTTCTCCGCACCATGCTCTCCTCGTCGAAGACGACGAGATGGGCGCGGTCGGGGTTCTCGGCGGCCTTGCCGGCGAGGCATTCCTCCGGTGTGAGCCGCAGCGGTCGGAGCGCCTCGAACACCTCCTGGGCGCCCTGTGAGACGTTGCCGGTGCCGCTGATGCCGCAGACGAAGGGCCGGATGCGCTCGGGCAGCGCGCCCTTCTCGATCTCGTCGGCGACGCGGCCGAGCTGCTCCAGCGCATCGGCGAGGGAGGCGCAGTCCTTGGCCTGTTCGAGCGCCGAGAAGGGGTTCGCGACGCCGAGCGCCCGGAGCCTGCGCCCGAGGGTCCAGAGGCTGTTGATCATGCCGGCCTGTCCGGCCTGCCGGCCGAAGAAGATCAGACGACGACCGGCATCGTCGGCCACCAACTCGTAGTCGAGGAGACTGCAGCCCTGCTCCAGGATCCTCTTCAGCATGGGCATGTTGTAGGCCTGTCCCTTGATGGTGTGCGAGAAGAACAGATGCGGCTTGCCCGGCTGCATGCGCTCGACCGGCATCTCCTTGATCCCGATCAGGAAGTCGCAGGACGAGAGATCGTCGGAGATCGTCGCGCCGGCGGCCGCGAACTCGGCGTCGGGGAAGACCCGATGGGGCGAGGGTTCGACCCTGAAGGCGAGCCCGCCGGCGACGAGACGGCCGAGATCCTCCGGTACGAGCGGACTGCGCCGCTCCAGGTCGGTCTTCCACTCCCGCACGATTCCGACGGTCGTCCCGCTCATCTCGTCACTCCTCGGGCCCTGCACGGAGCGGCGCCCGGGTTTTCATTCCGTTCCAGTCGCCGCGCGACCGGCCGATAAGGAGTATATGGATATCGTCAGCATCGGACAGAGCGGCTACCAGGCCGCCCTCGGCAAGGCCGAGCACCACGGGCGACGCATCGTCGAGAACGGCGCGGAGCCCGACGACCTGATCGGCCTGAAGATCGCCGAGAACGAGGCCAAGGTCGCCACGAAGGTGATGAAGGTCGGCTTCGAGATCGAGGACTCCCTCCTCGACATCCTCGCCTGAACGCCCTCTCCCCTATTTGCCCATGAGTTCCTCGAGATTCACGCCGCCCGGCGCGATGGTCTCGCGCACGATCAGGGTTCGCGCCTGCCAGCGGTCGTCCTCCTTCACCAGGAGCGCCTGCACGAGCCAGGTCGTGACGACCGGGACGACCGCGGGCTTCGCGATGTCGCCTCGCGACCAGATCACCCAGAAATCCACGCGCGCCTGATCGCCCTTCGCCTCCCAGTCGTGCGGTGCGGTGGCGTAGGCGCCGAGGCCATCGGTGCCGCGGCTGCGGATCAACCGGAGGAAGCTCTCCTTGCCGGCCACCGGCACGCCCTGGATCTTCAGGTCGTCCGAGAGCATGGCGGCGAGATCGTCCCAGCGGCCCTTGCGCGCCATGTAGGCCGCGTCCTTCGGCGCCTCGAACCAGCCGCGGTCCTGTTCTAACCTGGACATCATCATCTGGATCACGAGCACGACGACGAGCAGGCCGAGC
>JBFIHP010000093.1:0-8675 GCA_041601735.1 Planctomycetota bacterium
GACCCCGAGGTCGGCCTGCGCAGCTACCAGGCCCTGCGTCTCGCCAAGGGCATCGGCATCCCGGCGCCGCTCCACCGCAAGGCGGTGAAGTTCCTGCAGACCCTGGCGAAGGCCTTCCTCGCCAAGGACTGCTCGCTGGCCGAGATCAATCCCCTGGTCGTCACCAAGGAGGGTGACCTCTTCGCGCTCGACGCCAAGATGAACTTCGACTCGAACGCGCTCTTCCGGCACCCCGAGATCGTCGAGATGCGCGACCTCGACGAGGAGGACGCAGCCGAGGTCGAGGCCTCCGACGCGGGCCTCAGCTACATCAACCTCGACGGCAACATCGGCTGCCTCGTGAACGGCGCCGGTCTCGCGATGGCCACGATGGACATCATCAAGCACGCGGGCGGCGAGCCCGCGAACTTCCTCGACGTCGGCGGCGGCGCGAGTTCCGACCAGGTCGCGCACGCCTTCCGCATCATCCTCCGGGACGACAAGGTGAAGGGCATCCTGGTCAACATCTTCGGCGGCATCCTCCGCTGCACGACGCTCGCCGAGGGCATCTGCAAGGCGGTCAAGGAGGTCCACCTGAGCGTCCCGCTGGTGGTGCGCCTCGAGGGCACCGAGGTGGAGCAGGGTCGCAAGATCCTCGAGGAGTCCGGTCTGCCGATCACCACGGCGACCGACATGGGCGACGCGGCCGTGAAGATCGTGAAGGCGGTCTCCTGAACCAGGACGAGGTAGAACAATGAGCATTCTCATCGACAAGAACACGAAGGTCCTCGTCCAGGGCATCACGGGTGGAACCGGCAAGTTCCACACCGAGCAGATGATCGAGTACGGGACCAAGATCGTGGGCGGCGTGACTCCGGGCAAGGGCGGCCAGACCTGCTGCGGCGTGCCGGTCTTCGACACCGTCGCCGAGGCCGTCGAGGCCACCGGCGCCGACGCCAGCGTCATCTACGTGCCGCCGCCGTTCGCCGGCGAGGCCATCATCGAGGCCAACGACGCGGGCATCCGCATCGCCATCGCCATCACCGAGGGCATCCCGGTCCTCGACATGGCCAAGGTGAAGAAGGCCATGGCCGGGAGCAAGATGCGTCTGGTCGGCCCGAACTGCCCCGGCGTCATCACACCGGGCGAGTGCAAGATCGGCATCATGCCGGGCTACATCCACACGCCCGGCACGATCGGCGTCCTCTCGCGCTCCGGTACGCTCACGTACGAGGCGGTCTGGCAGCTCTCCGAACTCGGCTACGGTCAGTCTACCTGCGTCGGCATCGGCGGCGATCCGATCAACGGCACCAACTTCATCGACGTGCTCGAGCTCTTCAACGCCGACCCCGGCACCGAGGGCGTGATCATGATCGGCGAGATCGGCGGCAGCGCCGAGGAGGAGGCCGCCGAGTGGATCAAGGCCAACATGAAGAAGCCGGTCGCCGGCTTCATCGCCGGCCAGACCGCTCCGGAGGGCAAGCGCATGGGTCATGCCGGCGCGATCATCTCCGGCGGCTCGGGCAAGGCGGTCGACAAGATCGCCGCCCTCGAGAAGGCCGGCGTCCCGGTCGCCAAGTCGCCCGCGGACCTCGGCAAGACCATGAAGCTCGCGCTCGGCAAGTAGTCGAGCGCCGCTTCGGCTCCGCGAGGTCACGAGGCCGTCGGTCCGGAACGCCTGGCGCCTTCCGGATCGACGGCCTCGTCCCATTCCGACCGGTTCATGCTCCGCGGCCCGGGGCTTGCTGTGCCACGAGCGGCATATCGGACCGGCGCGCATCGCGGCCGGTCGTGACGCGAGGAGAACGTTGATGGACATGCCTTCGCTCGACGCCTTCCCGCCCCGGGAGATCGCTCGGAAGGTCGAGACGGTCGGCGTCCTGAAGGCGCGGACCGACGCGCTCACCCTGCTCGTGCTCGGCATCCTCGCCGGCGCCTTCATCTCGCTCGGCGGGCTCTTCTACATCGTCGTGATCACCGACTCGGGCCTCGGCTTCGGCACGACGCGCCTTCTGGGCGGCCTGAGCTTCAGCCTCGGGCTCATCCTCGTGGTCGTGGCCGGCGCCGAGCTCTTCACCGGCAACAACCTCCTCGCCATGGCCTGGGCGAGCGGTCTGGTTCGCAAGCGGGAGGTCGCGCGCAACTGGGCGCTGGTCTACCTCGGCAACGTCGCGGGCTGCCTCGGGACCGTGGCGCTGGTCTACTGGGCCGGTCTCGAGGCGCTCGGCGGCGGAGCGGTGGGCGACACCGCCGTGAAGATTGCGGTCGGCAAGGCGGAACTTCCCCTGCTCGCCGCGCTCGTGCGGGGAATCCTCTGCAACGCCCTGGTCTGCCTCGCGGTCTGGCTGTCGATGGGCGGGCGCAGCGTCACCGACAAGATCCTGGCAATCGTCTTCCCGATCACCGCCTTCGTGGCCGTCGGGCTCGAGCACTCCATCGCCAACTGGTTCTTCCTGCCGCTCGGCATCGCGCTGGCCGAGCCCGAAACCGTGTCGCTCGTCGGCGCCGCCCGGAACATCGCGGCCGTGACCCTCGGCAACATCCTGGGCGGCACCCTCCTCGTCGCCGGCATCTACTGGCTGGCCTACCTCCGCGCCGACGAGGCCACCGACTGATCGAGGAGTGGAGGGAGCGCCGACATACGGTGCCAGACATACGGTGCCAGGCACTTTCCGCCGGGGCGCATGACGAATCTGGTTCTCGGACGACCCGGAGAGCGCCCCGGCAGAAAGGTCCAGGCACCCTAGGTCCTCACCTCCCCGCCAGCCGCTGCAGCCGGCGCTTCAGCAGACCGAGCGCATGGCGAAGTAGGCCGGCTGAAGCCGGCGCTCCAGTCGCTCAGGCGAGGCGGGCGCGGACGGAGGCGCTGGAGAGCTCCTTCGCGGCCTTGCGGCCGATCCAGCGCGCGGTCGCGTCGTCAGAGTCCGCGAGATCCTCGGCCAGGGCGAGGGCGGCGGCGTTGAGAGCCCGGTTGCGTTTGCCGACGGCGCGCAGCGCCATGTCGACCGACTTCTTGACGAAGTTGCGCTCGTCTTCGGCGGCCTGCGCGATCAAGGGCAGGCAATCGAGGAAGGCCCGGTCCTCCGCCTCCTTGTCGTGCACGGAGAGGCTCCAGATGAGGGCGAAGGCCGTGCGCTTCTCGAATTCGCCCTTCGCCTTCGCGCAGGCCGGGACGAGATCCCAGGCGAGGGGACTCCGGTCGAAGAGGTTGAAGCAGACGTGGTCGCAGATCGCCCAGCTGTCGAAGGAGGCGATCCAGGCCTTCATCTGCTTCGCGCTGAGCCGGGCGGGCTCGCCGATGAAGGCGGCCAGCATGCGGGCCTCGTAGACCCCGCTCGCCCAGAGCTCCTCGGCCAGTTCGTGATCGGGTCCCAGCTTCTTGCCGAAGGCCTTGAGCTCGCCGACCGCGACGCCGACGGCGTTCTCCGCGGGGATGGCGTAGCGCGCCATGCCCTCGACGATCTGCTTCTTGCCCATCTTCTTCAACCGACCGATCACGTTGTCGGCCCGGCTGGGCGAACCGCCCGTCTTGGTGCTGCTGGTCTTCTTCACCATCATCTCGACCTCATCCCCGGTACCGGAACCGGCGGATCCTACCAGCGCGCGACGGGGTGGCCGAGGCGCGATGCCACCGGACCGTCGAGCCGGCTGCGTCTCGCTCGCAGCCTTCCGACGCCCGGGCCGGCGTCATCCGGGGCTGCTAATCTCGGGACATGAACGCCGGCAAGGACGAGATCTTCAAGGTTCGGGGCGGGAATCCGGTCGGGGGCGTCTATCGCCCCTCGGGCAACAAGAACGAGGCCCTGCCGGCCGTGGCCGCGGCCGTCCTCTCGCGGGGGGCCGTCACCCTCGAGAACATGCCGGACATCATCGACGTCCGGACCATGATCGAGATCGCCTCGCGGCTCGGTGCTTCGCTCAGCTGGAACGGCGACAAGCACGTCACCCTGAACGCCGCCGAACTCTGCGGCGACGAGCTGCACGAGGACATGGCCCGGTCGATCCGGGGCTCCTTCCTGTTCTCGGCGCCGCTCCTGGCGCGGCGCGGGCGGGTCCGCCTGCCCCGGCCCGGCGGCGACAAGATCGGCCGCCGGCGCGTCGATACCCACCTGCTCGCCCTTCAGGCGCTGGGCGCGAAGATCCAGCTCGACGACGCGGGCTACGAGCTGCGGCTGGACGGGCGCTTCCAGGGCGCCGACGTCTTCCTCGACGAGGCCAGCGTGATGGCCACCGAGAACGCCGTCATGGCCGCCGCCACGGCGACGGGGACGACCCGCATCGCCAACGCCGCGAGCGAGCCCCACGTGCAGGGGCTCTGCCGCCTGCTCGTCGCGATGGGCGCGAAGATCCGCGGCATCGGCACCAACCTGCTCGAGATCGAGGGCGTGGACGAGCTCGGCCCGGCCCGGCACCGGATCGGTCCCGATCACATCGAAATCGGCTCCTTCATGGGGCTCGCGGCCGTGACCGGGGGCGAACTCCAGGTGACCGAGGTCCGGCCCGACGACATGCGGATGATCCGCATGGTCTTCCGCCGGCTCGGCATCCATACCGAGCCCCAGGGCGAGGGTCTGCTGGTCCCCGGCGGTCAGGAACTCGAGATCGTCACCGACGTCCACGACGCCATCCCGAAGGTGGACGACGCGCCCTGGCCGGGCTTCCCGGCCGACCTGGTCTCCATCGCCCTGGTCATCGCGACCCAGGCGAAGGGCACGGTGCTGATCCACGAGAAGCTCTTCGAGAGCCGGATGTTCTTCGTCGATCACCTGGTCGGAATGGGGGCGAAGATCGTGCTCTGCGACCCGCACCGGGCGGTCGTGGTCGGGCCGGCGAGCCTGCACGGCTCGACCATCGCCAGCCCCGACATCCGGGCGGGCATGGCCATGCTGATCGCGGCCCTGGCCGCCGAGGGTTCCAGCACGATCCAGAACATCCGGCAGATCGACCGGGGCTACGCCCGGATCGACCAGCGCCTCCGCGACCTCGGGGCCGACATCGAGCGCCACTGAGGGAGCCGGAGTCAGGCCTTCGGAGCCCCGGGGGTTTGGCGTCGAACCCTCGGGATTGGTACTCTGGGACGTCCCATGACCTCCAAGGAGGGTCTTACGTGACCTTCGCCAGCAGCTTCGGTTTCCCCTTCGCCCTGATCGGCGGCCTCGGCCTGCCCGAGATCATGGTGATCGCGGGCATCCTCGTCTTCCTCTTCGGCGCCGCCAAGCTGCCGAAGCTCGCCCGCAGCGTCGGCGAGTCCATCACCGAGTTCAAGAAGGGGGTGAAGGGCGAGGACGACGACGCCAAGCTCCCCGCCGGTGACGATCCCAAGAAGCTCCCCAAGGACGACTGATGGCCGAGCCCGACCGCCCCGGCCCGCGATATCGGGTCCAGCTCAGGGTCGATGGCGAGGTCCTTCCCTTGAAGGCCTTCATCCACGACCTGATCGGCGGTTCGCTGATGGGGATGCTCGAGGGGCTGAAGGCCACCGACGACGTCGATGTCGTCGAGATCCGGATCGAGAAGAGAGGCCGCGATGACGGCGCCGACACCTGCGATGTCTGAGCTTCCCGACTGGACCCTCGGTCTGCTGCTCGGCGGTTCCAGCCGCCGGATGGGGCGCGACAAGGCCCTCTTGCCCTATGGTGACGGCACGCTCGCCGAGGCCGTCTGCCGGGCCTGCCGCCCGCCGAACGGGCAGGTCCTCCTCGCGCCGGGTCGCCCCGACCGCAGCCTGCCGGCGAGCTTCGGCGCCCATCCCAAGATCTACGACCGCAGGCCCGGACGCGGCCCGCTCGCCGCGATCGAGGTCCTCCTCGAGAGCTGCCTGAGCCCCTGGCTGGTGGCCGTGCCCTGCGACATGATCGGTCTCCGGCGCGAAGACCTCGAGTTGCTCCTCGGCGAGGCCGTCCGGGGCGACGCGAGCCTCGCCTGTTTCGACGGCGATCCCTGGCCGCAGACCTTTCCCCTCGTGCTGAAGGTCGCCGCCCTGCGGGGACGCTGCGGCCCGCTCTTCACCGAGGGGCGGGGCAAGGTGCTCGAACTGGCCGCCCTCGGACCCTTCCTCAAGGCGCCGACGAGCCTCCTTGGCGACCCTCGGACGGCCGCAGCCCGCCTTGCCAACCTCAACGACGAGGGCGACTATCAGGGGGCCCTGGAGTCGCGGTCGTCTCACCGCGATGAGGGCGCTTCGAGCTGTTAGACTGGCGCGTTGACTCGATCGGGGGCCGGAGTTATCCTCTGAAGCGATCCGGTCGGCATCTGGACGCCTAAGTTCTTTACTGGTTTGGACTTCCGCTTCATGACCACGGCCGGGGGCATAGAGCAGAGCTATCGGCTGGTGAAGCCCCAGATGGAGGCCCTCGACGGTCTCCTCGAGGAGCTTCTCAGCGCCGACGTCGGCTGCGTCGACGACATGCTCAAGTACGCCGGTCGCTACTCGGGCAAGCGACTGCGCCCCGCCCTGATCTTCCTCATCGCCGAGATGTGCGGCGGCGCCGGCGAGGCGCACGTGAGGCTCGGCGCGGTCGTCGAACTCATCCACATGGCGACCCTGGTGCACGACGACGTGCTCGACCGGGCGACCACGCGGCGCAATCACGACTCGGTCAACATCCGCTGGAACAACAAGGACGCGATCCTGCTCGGCGACATCATGTTCGCCCGTGCGATCCGGCTCCTCGTGACCATCGGGAACATGCGGGCGCTCGATCGGCTCACCGGCGCGGTGAGCACCATCTGCGAGGGCGAGATCCAGCAGAACCAGCTCTCGGGCGACCCGGAGGTCGACTTCGAGACCTACCGCCAGATCATCGAGCGCAAGACGGCCTCGCTCTACGCGGCCGGCTGCGAGCTCGCGGCCCTGCTCGCGGGCGCCGACGAGAGCCTGGTCCAGGCCTTCGAGAACTTCGGCATGAGCCTGGGCACGGCCTTCCAGATCATCGACGACTGCCTCGACCTCACGGGCGAGGAGGACGTCGTCGGGAAGTCGCTCGGTACCGACGTGCGCAACGGCAAGATGACCTTGCCCCTGATCCACCTGCTCGAGCGGTTGGAGGGGCGCGAGAAGGCCGAGATCGAGAACCTGATCCGCGGCGACGATTGCACGCCCGCGGACATCGCCCGCGTGCGCCAGCTCCTGCAGGCGCAGGGCTCGGTGGACTACGCGCTCGGTCTGGCGCGGAGTTACGTCGAGGACTCGCTCGCCAACCTGCGCGGCATGCTCGCGCCGAAGGACTTCACGGTCGTCGAGGAGCTGGCCGCCTTCGTCCTCGAACGCGAGCTCTGATCGCCCGGGCGCTCGCCCCTCGGCTTCTCGCCGTCCTGCCGGCCGCTTCTCGCGGCTTCCAGCGTCAGCTCCTCGCCAGCTCGAGCGCGTTCGCCATCAGCATCGCCACCGTCACCGGACCGACGCCGCCGGGCACCGGCGTGATCGCCGCGGCCCTCGGTTCGACCTCGTCGAAGAGCAGGTCGCCGACCAGCCGACCCTCCTCCTCGAGCCAGTTGGTGCCGACGTCGATACAGATCGCGCCCTCGCGGATCATGTCGCCGCCGATGATCCCGGGTCGGCCCACGGCGGCGATCACCACGTCGGCGCGACGCAGCTTCTCGGCCAGATCGCGGGTGCGGGTGTGGCAGACCGTGACCGTCGCGTTGGCGTGGAGAAGCAGCATGGCCAGGGGGCGGCCGACGATGGCGCTCCGCCCGACCACCACCACGTCGAGACCGGAGATCCCCTCCGGCACGGCCTCCTCGAGGCAGCGTAGCGCCGCCATCGCGGTGCAGGGCGCGACCCGGTGGCTGTTCTGGAGGACCTGGCCGGCCGCGGTCTCGGTCACCGCCTCGACGTCCTTCTCGATCGGGATCAGGCGGCGGCACTCGTTCGCGTCGATCTGGGCCGGGAGCGGCATCTGGATCATGATCCCGGTCACCGCCGGGTCGGCCGCGAGGGACGCCATGTGGGCGCGAAAGTCGGCCATCGAGCAGTCCGCCGGCAGCGTGTCCAGGCGATGCTCGAGGCCGAGCTTGCGGGCGGTCTTGCCCTGATTCCTGGTGTAGGAGGCGCTGGCCTCGTCGTGGCCGACCTCGACCGCGACGATGAGCGGCGCCGCTGCCCCGGCGGCCGTCAGATCCTGAATGCCGGCAGCGACTTCCGTCCGGATGGTCTGGGCGATCTTCTTGCCGTCAATGATGCGCGCCATGGTCAATCTTCCCGCTGCGTGTGTGGATTTGTTGCGTGTCGCCGATAACCTACAAAGATCCGCGACCAAGGGAAGTTCCACCATGCATGACGACATCAAGGAGGTCCTCTTCACCGAGGAGGCCATCCGGGGCCGCATCGCCGAGCTGGGCCGGACCATCACCCGCGACTACGAGGGCGACCAGCTCGTGCTCATGGCCATGCTGAAGGGAGGGGTGATCTTCCTCTCCGACCTGATGCGCTGCATCCCCAGCAAGGTCGAGCTCGAGTTCATCCAGCCCTCGAGCTACGGCTCGGGGACCGAGTCCTCGGGCACGGTGGACATCAAGCTCTTTCCCAACTGCGACCTGCGCGGCAAGCGGCTTCTCCTCCTCGACGACATCCTCGACACGGGACGAACCCTGAAGCGGGTGAGCGAGGCTCTCCGGGCGCGCGGCGCCGAGGACATCCGCACCTGCGTCCTGCTCGACAAGAAGGCGCGGCGGGCCGTCCCCATCGAGGCCGA
>JBFIHP010000094.1:0-8660 GCA_041601735.1 Planctomycetota bacterium
CCTCGTCGTCGTCGAGCAGCCCGCGGATCTCGTCCGTGCTGAGAGAGAGCCGATCGCCGTAGGCTTCGAGCAGGACCTCGGCGACCCGAAGAAGGCCGCCGTCGCTCATGTCCGTTCTTCCGTCCTGCGCAGGGCCAGTGGCGGCTCGAGGATCTCCTTCAGGATGAAGGCCTTCCTGAGGTCGCGCGGGTGGAGCGAGAGATCGCCGATCCCGGTGCTGGCGATGATCTCGTCGTCCAGCTCGGCGCCCTCGCGAGTGGCCCGCCTCGCCCGCCGCGCCCGTTGCGCCTTCCGCGCCCGTGGATCGGACTCGACGACGTGCTCGCCGTGCTCCGACTCGTAACGCGGAGCGACCCGGGCCACCTGGGCCTCGCGAAACTCGGTCTTCCGGTGCCGCGGCAGCGGAGCCTCGTCCTCGTCGATGTCCACGCTGGGGCGCGCCGCCTTCTGGAAGACGTGCTCGGTCTCGCGGACCGGCTTGATGCTCTCCTGCGGGATCTTGCCGGTCGGCCGCGGCGCCTCGTGACGCCGGTGCCGGACGACGACCTCCTCGGGTTCGACAGCGACGGGTTCCGGCGGCGCCGCCGGCCGCTCGACCTTGGCATCCGACTCGCGGCGGATCTCCTCGATCCAGTCGGCGAGGCTCTTGCCCTGCCTTCCCTCGGATTGCTCCGCAGGCTGCTTCGGCTGCCGCGGCGCCGCGCTGCGGCGCTGCGTCATCTCATCCTTGCGCTTCTTGTCGGTCGCCGACTTGATGATCGATCCCAGGATGATGAGCGCGAAGAGGACGATCTTGACCAGTTGGTCGTCCATCAGGACTCCTTGTCGCCGCCCTCACCGTCGGCGATCGAGTCGCGCATCGAGGTGTCGGCCTGGATGTTCTTCATCCGGTAGAAGTCCATGATCCCGAGGTTGCCGGAGCGGAAGGCCTCGGCGATCGCCTTGGGAACCTCGGCCTCGGCCTCGACGACCTTCGCCCGGTTCTCCTGGGTCTGCGCCACCATCTCGTGCTCGCGGGCGATGGCCATCGCCTTGCGCTCCTCGGCCTTGGCCTGGGCGACGCGCTTGTCGGCCTCGGCCTGGTCGATCTGGAGCTGCGAGCGGATGTTGCGGCCGACGTCGATGTCGGCGATGTCGATCGAGAGGATCTCGAAGGCCGTGTTGGCGTCGAGGCCCTTGCTCAGGACCTGCCGCGAGATGAGGTCGGGATTCTCCAGCACCTGGAAGTGGTTCTGGGCCGAACCGATCGTGGTGAGGATGCCCTCCTGGACGCGGGCGATGATCGTCTCCTCCATGGCGCCGCCGACGAGGCGGGCAAGGTTGGCGCGCACGGTCACGCGAGCCTTGGCCAGGAGCTCGATGCCGTCGCCCGCGACCGCCGAGATCTTGCGGGTGCCGGAGCCGGCGTCGGGGCAATCGATGACCTTCGGATTGACCGAGGTCCGGACGGCCTCGAGGATGTTGCGACCCGCGAGGTCGATCGCCGCGGCCTGGTGGAAGCTCAGATCGATGCCCGCGCGGTCGGCCGCGATGAGGGCCGAGACGACGTTCGGGACGTTGCCGCCGGCGAGGTAGTGGGCCTCGAGCTCGGCGCGCCCGGTGTCGAGGCCGGCCTGCACGATGCGGATCCGCGAGTTGACGATGACGTTCGGGTTCACCTTCCTCAGCGACATGCCGATCAGCTCGAAGATGCCGATGTTGGCGCGCGAGAAGAGGGCGCGGATGTAGATGTTGAGGTACTTGACGACGAAGATGAAGATCAGGAAGAAGATGATCGCCAGGACCACCAGCCCGATCACGGTGGGGTCCACTGCTGCGAAGAACAAGGGCATCGGTTCAACTCCTCTTTCGAGTCACGAGACCCGTCGTCGACGAGTCATCTTCGGGGTTCGTCGAGCGAACCCGCGGTAAACGGTACGGTTCGCGCCTCAGCTCGCGTCGGGCGCCATGGCCTCGACGACGACGCGATTGCCTTCGACCTGACGCACGCGCACGCGCACGCCCTTTTCGATGAAGCCGCCCTCGCTGACCGCATCGACCTGTCGGTCGTCGATCATCACGATACCCGAGGGCCCGAGCCTCGTCGCGCAGATACCCTCGCGGCCGCGCAGATCCGCCAGCCCGCGGCCCGCGGCCAGGCCGCGCACGTCCTCGTGCTTCGGGCCCGCGAGCAGCAGGCGATTGCCCAGGGTGGTGTGTTTCAGCAGCGTGAAGCCGAGCCAGAGCGCTCCCGGGACCAGCACGACGACCGCGCCGATGGTGACGTAGCCCTCGGTGTCGCCGAGGGCGAAGGCCTCGAGGACCGCGATCAGAAAGGAGGTCGCCGAGAGCAGGCCGAGGATGCCGAAGCTCGGGAACATGACCTCCGCGATCACGAGGGCCGAGCCGATCAGCAGGAGAACGATGATGAGGGTCACGAGGCAGTCTCCAGCGCGCGGACGATCACGCGGTTGCCCGAGACCTCGACGACGCGCACAGGCGCACCGGCCTCGACGAAGCCGCCGCGGGTAACCACGTCGATCTTCCGGTCGCCGAGCCGGACGACGCCCGAGGGCCGGAGCGCCGTGACGGCGACGCCGTCCTCGCCGACCGAGATCTTCGACCAGCCGGTCGCGCCTGCGGCCCGTCCCGCGCTCTCCTTCTGGGCCGCGGCGGTCGCGGCGACCCTGGGCGGCAGCAGGACGAGCCGGTTCAGGAATGGCAGGCGATGCATCATCTTGCCCAGGGTGATCGTCACGACGAAGCCGCCGACCAGGCCGCCCACCATGGAGCCGGCCCAGACCAGCACGGCCCGTGAATCCTCCGCCTGCGAGAGGTCGGGGAAGGGCGGCAGGGAGGTCTCGCCGGGATGGGCGACCGCCATCCAGGTGGAGTAGAGGATCATCAGGACGCCGACGGCTCCGGGGATGATGAAGCCGGGCATGATCACCGCCTCGATGATCAGCAGGAAGGCGCCGGTGAGGAAGAGGCCGAGCGGCCAGAGCGTCGCGTCGGTCCAGCCGCTGCGCACCAGGAAGAAGAGGATGAAGGCCGCGAGCCCGGCGACGCCGAAGATGCCGAGGCCCGGAGTCTTGAGCTCCATGATCACCAGCGCGATCGCTGCCACCAGGAGGAGCATCGAGAAGTCGAAGTCGATGCCGAGCGGCTTGCGCGGCTCGAAGGTCAGCTCCTCGAGGGTCGCGCCGGGCGTTCCGAGCAGATCGATGATCTTCTCGACCGGCGGCTTCATGACCTTCACGGCGAAGCCGTAGTCGAGCAGGTCGCGACCGTTCGTGGTCAGCGACTTCTCGCCGGGCAGGGTGATGACGTTGCTGCTCAGGCCCTCCTGCTGCCGCGGACTCATGGCGGCCCAGTCCTCGGTCCGCATGTACTCGCTGGTGCCGAGCGCGCGGTTGGTCACCCGGGTGATCTCGATGTCGCGGTCCACCATCGCCTCGAGGAAGAGGCGGGGGTAGCGACGATCGAGGCCGTTGTCCTGGCAGGTCAGCCGGATCTCTTCGGTGAGCGGCGAGACGATCTTCTCGGGCGCGCGCTCGTAGCCGCGGAAGTCCTGGATGAGAGGCTGGATGTCGCCGATCAGCGCGTCGGGCGCGATGATCAGGCCGCGACAGGCGAAGGCGATCCAGGCCGCCGCGGAATAGGCCTGCCGCGGCACCCAGGCCATGATCCGGAGGCGCTCGGACTCGCGATGGCTGCGGATGAGCGCGACGATGGAGCGCGCCGAATCGACCCGGCCGCCGCCCGAATCGATCTCGAGGACGAGGACCGCCTTCTGGTACTCCAGGGCCTTGTCCACGGCGCGCTCGACGTCGCGCACGAAGTCCTCGTCGATCCCCCGGTCGGTGCCGAAGCGCGCGAGGATCACGACCTCGTAGGCGGCCTCGATCTGCAGCTCGCGCTCGTCGTCCAGGCCCTGGGCGGCGAGGCCCGGGCCGAGGAGGAAGACCGCCGCGAGACCGGCGAGGACGAGTTTCAGTGTTTTCGCTGCGCTCTGCATCATGCCGGCTGCCCGAACCCTGAACGACGGCGACCGGGAATCGGTCGCGATGCCGGTGAATCGAGGGCGACCCCGGCCGATTTCGCGCGAGTCCCGCCTTCATCGGATCTTAGGTCTACCGCCGGGGCCGGACAAGCAAAGGCGTCCCGCCGCCGGGATTCCCCGTCCGCGGCCCGGAATGCAAGAAGCCTCCGGCCCGTGCCGGAGGCTTCTCGATCATCGTTCGCCTTCGAACGAGGTCAGTTCTTGCGCGCGTCGCCGCCGCCCGGACGGGTCGGAATCGGAAGGATCGGCTTCTCGTCCGCGGGCGCGGCCTCGGGCGCTCCGGCCTCGATCAGCGGGTCTGCCGGCGCGACCTCGATCACCCGGGGCGGCGCCAGGCGGCGCAGGCGTTCGAGTCGCTGCTGACGGATCGACTCCATCTCGCGGAGCAGCCGGCTGGCCGCCGCCGTGTCGCCCCGCACGCGGGCCGAGCGCATCTGCTTCGCGACGGAAGCGCGGCGGGAATCGAGGCGGCGGATGACCTTGTCCCCGGCGACCTCGGCCTGATCGGCGGCGAAAACCGCCTTCACGGGACTCCGTCGGCTGCGCACGACGGGCATCACTTGCGGTACGCTGAAGGCGCCCGGTCCATTGTCCTGCGAGGCCGTGGAGAAGCCGGGCCGGCGGCCCGGGGCGTTCAGACGACCGAAGGGCCGGGCGGCGGCCCGAGCGCCGTTGGTGGAGTCGATGGACCACTGCGCACAGACTTCGGAAGCGAGGCCGAGGCCGAGGAGCAGGGCGGTCAGGATCGTCGTGAGCTTGGTCATCGCGGTCTCCAGCACGTTCGGGTCCGTCGTTTACATCGACCGCCGACCCGGGCTCGACCTTAGTGAATAAGGGCTTCGCGAGGCAAGGCGGGTCCGAAATGGAGGAGGGCAGACGATGTCGGGATGGAAGATCCTCGAGTCCCGTGAGGTGTTCGCCAACCCCGTGCTCCGGCTCGATTTGGAGACTATCCGGACTCCCGAGGGCGAGGAGACCGAGTGGACGGTGGTCGGAATCGGCGACGGCGCCGCGGTCTGTCCCGTCCACGACGACGGCTCGGTGACCCTCATCCGCCAGTATCGTCACGCCCTGGGGCGGTCGATCTGGGAGTTGCCCGCAGGGCGGGTCGAGCCGGGCGAGACGCCGCTCGAGGCCGCGCGGCGCGAGCTGGCGGAGGAGGCCGGCCTCGCGGCCGAGCGCCTCGAGGCGCGCGGTCTCGTCGTTCCGCTCTACGGCATCTGTCGTCACGTGATCCACGTCTTCGAGGCGCGCGGTCTCGCCGCGCGCGAGCTCGCCCACGAGACCTTCGAGTCGATCGAGATCCACCGCATCGAGCGCCCGCGCCTCGTCGCGATGGTGCGCGGCGGCGAGATCGACTGCGGCATCACGCTCGCGATCTTCGCCCGTCTCGGCATCCTGGAGGGCGGGCGATGAGGCTCTCCCTGCTCCTCGGTCTCGCGCTCCTCGTCATCGGTTCGGCGGGCGAGCCCCGCGTGATCCCGATCGCGCCCGCCGAGCAGGCCGCCCGCGGCTCCGCGGAGAAGGCGCCCGCCGGTCGGATCGTCGTCTTCCTCTGGCACGACTCGCCCAACGATCTCGAGACCCTCGCCGGACTCCGCCGCGGCCTCGAGGTGATGGGCCACGCCGTCGCGCGCGAGATCCACGCCGGTCAGGACGAGGAGCGGGCACGACGCGAACTCCTGGCGGCGCGTGACGAGGGCCTCGACCTGCTCGTCGCGCTCGGCACCCGCTCGGCCGGGATCGCGATCGAGGTCCTGCCCGATCGTCCCATCGTCTTCAGCGCGGTCACCAACCCGGTCATCTCCGGCATCGTGCCCTCCTGGCAGGGCGGGCGGGAGCGGGTCGCGGGCAACAGCAACTGGTTCGATCGCGGTCGCATGCTCGACGTCTTCCGCCAGGCCGTTCCCGGTCTGCGGCGTCTCGCGATCGTCCGGAGCCCGGGCAACGCGGTCAGCGCCGCCGAACTCGAGGAGGCGCGTCGCGCGCTGCCCGAGCGCCCCGATCTCGAGATCGTCGAGCTGGTCGTGCCCGAGGCCGGCGACCTCGGCGCCGTCCTCGATCGCTCGCTCGCGGAGGTCGATGCCGTCTGGCTCCCGATCGACTTCGATCTCTACCAGCCGGTGCCCCTGGCGCTCCTGGTCGCCCGGGCGAAGGCAGCGCGCAAGCCGGTCGTCGCCTCGATCTCGCGGGCCGCCGGCGCGGGCGCGCTGGTGACGCTCACCGTGGACTACCGCCAACTCGGCCTGAAAGCCTCGTCGATCGTCCGCCGCGTCCTCGAGGGCGAGGAGCCCCGGACCATCGAGATCGGCCGCATGAGCTCGACGCGACTGCACGTCGATCTCGGCGCCGCGCGGGCCATCGGCCTCGAGCTGCCGATCGATCTCCTCCTCGACGCCCACGAGATCGCCGGTCGGGAGGAAGCGAGATGACCGGCCGACGAGCATCCCTGGCGCGGCGCTTCTACTTCCTGCTCTTCGCCTTCTTCCTGGTCGGCGCGCTCGCCTGGGGCATCTTCGCGGCCAACGATGCCGGCGATCGCCTCGAGGCCAGGTCGCGCGAGTTCCTGGACGCCGGTGCGCTGCGCGTCGATGAGATCCTCGCCGCGACGGCGGACCGCCAGGCCGAGCTCATGGACCGGGCGGTCGGCCGGCTCTCGGAGAACCTCGGCCGCGAGTTCGCCGACGTGCCCTTCGACGTCTTCCGCGATCACGAGGACGAGCTTCTCGACTACCTGCGCGAGCGACTCGCCGAGGCGGAGGGGCGTCATCAGGCGAACTCGCGGGTGATCGCCGGGATCTTCCGCGACGAGGCGCGGAGGCGGTCGAGCCTCGCCTTCGAGGGCCTCGTGACCGATCAGGAGAGGCGGGTCGCGAGTCTCGCGCGCGACCTCTCCCGCGACCTTTTGGTCTGGGGCGGCGCCTTCCTCCTCGGGCTCGGTTTCCTGCTCGGACTGGTCTTCCACGCGACCGTGGCGCGTCCGCTCCGCCAGGCCACCGAGGTCTTCGAGCAGATGCGAGCGGGCGACCTGAGTAGACGTCTGCCGCCCGGAGGCGGCGAGGAGATCGAGCGGCTGGCGGGGAGCTTCAACGCGATGGCCGAGGAGATCGAGAGCTACCAGCGCGGTCTCGAGGATCGGGTCGCCGAGAAGACCGCAGCGCTCAGCGCAACGCTCGACGAGCAGCGCGAGACCAACGAGACCCTGCGACGGACCCTCGCCGAGCTCGAGTCCACCCAGCAGCAGCTCATCGAGTCGGCCAAGATGGCGGCCCTCGGCACGATGGCACGGGGCATGGCGCACGAGTTCAACAACATCCTCGGCGGCATCAGCGGCTGCGCCGCCGAGCTGGCCGAAGACGTCGAGGATGCGGAGGCCCGGCGCGTGCTCGAGGTGATCCAGCGCACCTCGCGACGCGCGCTGGTCATCACCGAGAACCTGCTCAGCTTCTCGCACGGCTCGCCGCACAGCCGGTCGATGGTCGCCCTGCGCGAGCTCCTCGATCAGGCCGTCGCGCTCGTCGAACCCGAGGCGGCGCGCCGCGGACTCGCGATCGAGGTGGCGGGGCCGGAAGCGCCGAAGATCCTGACCGACGGGCGCGGACTCCAGCAGGTCCTGCTGAACCTGCTCATCAACGCGGTCCAGGCCTCCGAGCGCGGCGGTCGGCTGCGAGCGCGGTTCTTTGCCGCAGAAGACGAGCAGGGCTTCGAGATCGTGGACGAGGGCGTCGGCATCGCGGCCGCCGACATGGAGCGCATCTTCGAGCCCTTCTTCAGCACCAAGGCGCAGGAGGTCGGCCCGAACGGGACGGGCCTCGGTCTCTCGGTCGCCCGCGGCATCGTCGAGGCGCTCGAGGGCCGGATCGAGGTCAGCTCGGAGGGCAGCGGCCGCGGATCGTGCTTTCGCGTCGTCGTTCCGGTAAGCTCGCGATCATGAGCAGCGCGGCCGTCGAGAAGGAGCGGGTCCTCGTCGTCGATGACGAGGAGGCGATGCGGACCTTCCTGGTCCGCATGCTCAAGAAGCGCGGCCTCGACCCGACCGAGGCCGCCGACGGCGCCGCGGCCCGGGTGCTGCTCGAGAAGGGCAGCTTCGATCTCGTCCTCACCGACCTCCGCATGCCGGAGCTGGACGGCATCGAGCTCCTGCACTGGATCAAGGAGACGCGCCCGAAGCTCCCGGTCATCGTCATGACGGCCTTCGGCTCGATCCCGAGCGCGATCGAGGCCTTGAAGGCCGGCGCGGAGGACTACGTCACCAAGCCCTTCGATCGCGAGGAGATCGTGCGCAGCGTCGATGCCGCGCTCGAGGCCGGTCGCCTCGCCGCCGAGAACCGGCTCCTGCGCGGGCTGCTCGAGGAAGGGCGGCGATTCGGCGCGATGGTCGGTTCGAGCGCGGTGATGCGCGAGCTCTACTCCCGCATCGAGGCCGTCGCCGATCGTGAGGGCGCCGTACTCATCCAGGGCGAGAGCGGTACGGGCAAGGAGCTGGTCGCGCGCGCGGTGCATCAGCGCAGCGCGCGCCGCACCGGTCCCTTCGTCGCGATCCAGCTCGGCGCCATCCCGGCGAACCTCGTCGCCGCGGAGCTCTTCGGAGTCGAGGAGGGCGGCTTCACGGGCGCCG
>JBFIHP010000095.1:0-8634 GCA_041601735.1 Planctomycetota bacterium
CGCCCTTCATGGTGGGGCAGACCTACAACTTCCAGGCCGGCGTCCTGAGCGCCAACATCAACATCGCGCTCACCAACATGGTGCAGCTCGACGTCGTCAACTAGCGACCTGCGTCGGCTTCCCGATCTCGCGCTCTTGCAAGGTCGAGAGGTCGAGACGTCGTCAACCGGACGTGACACCGCCGCCGGGTCCTTGATCACGAGGGCCCGGCGGTCCTTCTTCGTCGGGGCGAGTCTTGACTCGTCGATCCCCGACTGGCAGTCTCGGATTCCGGAGCGCTCGAGGATGAAGGAGGCTCGAGCTTGACGGTCATCGACAAGATCGCGAGAACGGTCGTGGTGGCGTTTGCGATGCTCGGGGCGGCGCAACCCTGCCGATCGCAGTCCGGCGAGGCGAAGCCGCTGCGGCTGCCGCTGAAGAGGATCAAGGTGGTCGAGGGTGAGTACCGGCCCGGTCTCGAGGTCGTCGGTTCGATCGGAAGCGAGGCCTTCGAGGCGAGGCTGGACAACCGCAGGCTCAGGCTCTTCGATCTCGACGGAGACGGCGTCATCACCCCGGGCCTGGACGGCCTCGGTCTGCCCGAGGAACCCTTCGTCGTCTCGCTGCCGGAGCGTCTGCTGCTCTTCGCCGGCCAGTACCGCGTCTCGATCGGAGACGATGACCGTCTCGAACTCGCGCCGGAGGATTTCGGCGAGCGCGCGGCTCTGGTCGTCGAGGTCGCGCTGGTGAATGAACTCCGCATCCGTGCCGGTCGCCCGCTCGCGGTCTTCGATCTCGAGGCGAGCATCGCCTGCGAGAAGCACTGTGATTACCTCCAGAGGAACGGCCGCGCCGACGGCGATTCGGGAATGTCGGCTCACGAGGAGCGGCCGGGCGAGCCCGGCTACAGCGAGGAGGGGGCCAGGGCCGGGCGGGGGAGTTGCCTCGGCTTCAAGACCTTCAGCTATCGGGAGGTCCTGCTCGGCTGGTACGCGACCTCCTGGCACGCCGCTCCGCTGCTCGCGCCGGAGATGAGGAGCTTCGGTGCGGCGCGGCGTCATGGAGTCGCGATGTTCTACCCCGCCACCTTCGGCGGTGCGAAGAAGTCCTGGATCCATCCGGCGGACGGCGCGCGCAACATCCCGAGGTCGTTCAGCCCGCGCGGCGAGTTGCCGAATCCCGTGCCGGGCACCGAGTACGGTCGGGGCTGCGGATACCCGATCTTCGTCTTCCTCGCCGATCCGGGCGTCGAACTCGTCGACGTGACGGTTCGAGATGCGAAGGGAAGAACGGTCGAGGGGAGCTGGTCCTGCCCGTCACGACCCGCGAATCCGGACTGGCCTTCGAACAGCTCGCTCGCCCTGTTCATCCCGAAGGCGCCCCTGCGTCGTGACATGCGCTACGACGTCAGCTTCAAGCTCGGCAGTGGTGACCTCGACTGGAGCTTCCGGACCGAGTCGAAGAAAGCCCGCTGAGTCCAGCCTTCGCTCACCGTCGCCCGGTCGCCTTCGCCGCGGGCACGGGAGCGGGATGCGCCGATCGGCCGGTGGGCCGCTTCAGCGGCGCTCGATCTCGCGCAGGAGGCGGCGGATGTCGGACACGGTCGGAAGACCGGGCTGGCAGGACAGGACCCGACCGGATCGATCCGTGATGACGCAGCCGGGGAGGGCGTCGATGCCCAGCTGCCGCGCGATCAGGTCGCGCACTTCCGCGACGTCCTCGTCCGGCAGATCGACCAGGAGACGGTAGGCCGGATCGTGCTCGAGGACGTAGGCTTCGAGCAGGCGCCGCTCGCGGGGCTCGTCGCAGGGAACCCCGAGGATGGCCAGCGAACCGTCGTCGAAGGCGCGACGGAGCTGTCGGGCCTGAGGGAGCTCACGTCGGCAGGAGTCGCACCAGGTCGCCATCGTCTTGTAGACCAGGATCTTCGCCTCCTCGGCGCGGTTCGCGATCTCGAGCCTGGGGGGCTCCGCGACCCTCGGTCCCGGGCGTTCGGCCGCGGGAGCAAGGCGGTGGCTCTGCAGGGCCGCCCCGCCGATGCCCTGTTCGGGGTTCTCGTGGATCAGGTGGCGACGACCGACCTCGAGGTCGCGGAAGACCTGGCGCCGGCCCGAGGGCCAGCGGATCTCGAGCTCGTCTACCCGTTCGGCTCGACCGAGGCCGACGAGGATCGTGTCGCTGTTCTGCGCGGCGAAGCCCTCGCCGCAACGGTGCTCGCGGTGAATCTCGAGGTCGCCCGCCCGGATCCTGATCTTCGCCCCGTAGCCGTCGCGGTGGCTCCAGTTCGAATCGGGCGCGGCCTCGTGGTTGCCTCCGACCAGGCCCAGGGCGACGAAGGTGCGCGCTTCGATCTGGCGGCCTAGCCGGTTGTGGTAGAGCTTCAGCGACGGCGCGTTGCTGTTCACCATCGCGATGTCCTGGTAACCGTCACGGTCGAAGTCGAGGATCGCGAAGCTGCGGCTGTCACCCGGATGGTCGAGGCCCACCAGGCTCGTGACGTCGCTGAAGTCCTTGCCGGAACCGTTGATGAACAGGTGATTGCGCTCGTGTCCGCTCCAGGACGCGCCGCTCATCAGGCTGGATTCGTTGCGCGGTCGAAGCGAGGGATCCTGATAGCGGCTCGACTTCCGCTTCTCGGCCATGCGCACGACCGTGCGCCACCAATCGCTTCACAAGTCGACCGCGGCGGCGATCTGCGGCGGCGCGCTGTAGTAGCCGCTGAGCGCGTAGATGTCGAGATCGCCGTCGTTGTCGAAGTCGAGGAACTGGCTGCCCCAGGACCAGCCCGCGGCCTCGACCTGGAGGGTGCCCGCTTCGGTACCCGAGACCTTCTCGAAGCCGCCGGGGAGGTTGCGGAAGAGGGAATTGCCCCGCGCCATCGTGGCGAGCTTGGTGTCGATGTGATCGAACTGTCGGGTGATGCGTCGCCCCGCCTTGCTGTACATGTTGGACACGTACAGGTCCTGCCGGCCGTCGCCGTCCATGTCTCCCCAGCTGACGCCCATGCCGAAGCCGACGTCGGCCGTCCCCGTGACGTCGGTCACGTCTACGAATCGACCGTCACCTTCGTTACGCAGCAGGTTGTTGGTCGAGAAGTCGTTGGCGATGTAGAGATCCGGGTCACCGTCATCGTCGTGGTCCGACCAGACGGCCTGGAAGCTGTTGCGGAATAGCTCGATGCCCGTGCCCCGGGCGACCTCGAATCGCGCATCGCCGAGGTTGTGCAGGAGCAGGTTCGGCGGTCCGGGAAAGGAGGTGATCCGGTCGGCCTCGCGCGAGGTGATCAGTCCGTGCAGTTCGGTCGCGTCCGCGGGCCGCAGGTAGCGCTTCAGGTATCGGCTCAGCTTGCGATCGTAGAGGGCCTGGGCCAGGCTCTGCGCCGCGTAGGTGGAGACGTGGATGTCGAGCAGGCCGTCACCGTCGTAGTCCGCCGCCGAGGCGGAGGTCGCGAGGTAGGGTAGCGGATCCGCGCATGACGTCGCGCTTCGATCGACGAATCGTCCGTTCTCCTGCAGAAGGATCATCGAGCGCTCGAGCGTCCGGCAGAGGAAGAGGTCGTCGTCGCCGTCGTTGTCGAGGTCGATGAAGAGGGCGCAGCTGCAGTGATCCTCGATGTCCAGGCCGTACTCGGCCGCCGCCTCGGTGAAGGTGCCGTCACCCTGATTGCGAAAGAGGAGGTTGCGGCCGATCTCGGGCATGAAGTAGATGTCGTCGAAGCCGTCGCGATCGATGTCCACGATCGAGATCGCCGGGTGACGGTCGTCGGAGGTCATCGAGAACTGCGGGTTGGCGGCGATGAAGCCCTCCGGATCGTCGAAGAACTCGATGATCTGCTCCTCGTGACGGCTGCGCCTCGCCTCGCGGAGCAGTTCCCGGGAGGGGAGCGCCTCGTCGAGCACGTCCGCGAAGATCAGGTCCTCGCGCTCGATCGACTCGAAGTCGCGGCAGACCCAGCGAGAGATCCGCCAGGACCGGGGGTCGTCGTGGTCACCTTCTCGCGTCCAGGTCAGCTCGAGATGAGCTCGCATCAGCGCCCTGGCGCCGGATCGAAGTCGAGCCGTGGCGGCGAAGCCCGTGTCAGCGACGAAGGTCCTGCCGTCGCGGTCGAGTTCGCCCGCCACGATGTAGAACCTCGTCGTCTCGAAGTAGTCGACCTCGGCGAAGTGGTCTCGCCAGATGTCCAGCTTCGAGCGGGCGACGCTGCGGTGGCTCGATCCACGTGCGTAGCTGACCCTGCGGAAGCCGAGACCGGCGAGAGCCCCCGCATCGGGGGACTCGAGGCCGGTGCCGACCTCGTGGACTTCGACCGGGTCGGCGAAGAGGGAGCGCGCCCGGTCATCGGGGAGCGCGAGATTGAAGAGGCCCCGCTCGAGGTCCTTCAGGCGCGGCGTCAGGGCGAGGAGCAGGTCCTCCGAGGCATTGACGCGCTCCCAGTCCCGGCGGATCTCGGCCGCTTCCACGGCTGCGAGGGATGCGCGGAGACAGCCGAATCCGCCGACCAAGGCAGCGATCGCCAGGACGGTCGCAAGCGGGCTCACCAGGCTGCGGCCGTCGGGGATGGTCCTCGATCGACGGACGACGACGAGGCCGCCGAGGATGGCAGCGGCCTGAAGGGCCATGACCATGCCGGGGAAGCGCGGGTCGTTGACGTGACCATCAGAGGCGAAGAGGGCCTGGATGGACCACCTGTTGAACAGGAGTCCGTTCAGCACCATCATCACACCGACGGCGCGCGGTGTCAGAAGGCGTTGCATGCTGGGATATCGGCAAGTGCTGCAAAGTCAGGCCGGTCGAACGGTGATGAACTCGACCGGCGAAGGCAGCAGCGTACCATGTCGCATCGTAGCCGAGCAACGACGGGTATTGATGCAGAGGCCGCCTCGCGACTCCGTCGCGGGCGGCGGTCGTAGAGTCCTTCAGCCGCCGAAGATACGGTGACCGCCGGCCTCGAGCACCGAGGTCGCGCGAGGCAGCGCGGCCTCCTTCACCAGGATCGTGTCGGTGTCGTAGCTCGAGAGCGCGATGATCGGGATCTCGGTCGCGGCGAGGAGGGCGCCGAGTTCGGCCAGGATTCCGACCAGCGCGAAGTCGAGGGGCCCGGCGACGCGAAGGGCGCGCCAGCCGACCTCGGATCTCTCGAGGACCGCCTCGTCAAGGAGTCCCTCCTCGCAGACGACGGAGAGCTCGGATTCGGTTCGCGCGATCCAGACGAAGGGTCGCTCCCGAACCGCTTCGGGGAAGGGCGTGGCGGGTGGCAGGCGGTAGAGGCCGAAGGCCTGCGGGAGGATCTCGATCTCGAGTTTCGTCATGCCGGGTCCGGCGTCCTCTCTCTCAGTAGGCGTTGGGCAGGAGTCCGAGCATCGAGTTGACGTTGTAGCTGATCGCGACGCTGTTGTCGGGATCGCGCAGGAAGACCGCATGGCCGGGGTTCTGGCCCAGCGGGAAGGGGTTCGCAATCGTCGTCGTGTTGGTGATCTGGAGCATCACGGTATCGACGTCGATGAAGCTGAGACTGCCGTCATTGAAGCCGCAGCAGACGATCTTTCCGCCCATCACGTCGACGCCCACCGGACCGGCGCCGACGTTGGCAGTTCCGATCAGCGCGACGTTCTGGGCACCGTCCCAGAACAACACCGTGATCGTATCGTCGTTGAGGTCCGAGATCGCGACGATGCCGGTCGCCGGATCCCAGCGCATGCGGCGAGGATTCGCTCCGAGCGTGACTCCGGCGACCGGGGTCTCGGTGGCGGTCGTGCCGTCCCAGGTCACGTTGACGAGTTGCCCCGAATCGCTGACGACGAGGAAACGATCGCGGGCCGCGTTGCCGAGCGAGGTCCGGATGCCCGAGGAGAGCGGGATCTGCTCGACCATCACGCCGCCGACCCCCTGGTCGAGGTAGCGCAGATCGATGCCGGCGGCATTGGCGGAGCTGATTCCGAGCGTCGGGTCGTTGTTGACGTAGGCCGTGTCGAGATTGAAGGAGAAGCCGAAGCCCGTCAGCGCGCTCAGGCTGCAGTTCGACTGGACGATCTTCTCGACGCTGCCGTTGCCCGTGGCGATCAGGCGCGGGTCGAGACCGGTGGCTCCGGGCGGCGGCAGGATGAAATGGGCGTCGAAGGCCGCGCCGACCGGGAACCCGCCCGGCAGGTCGAACTGCTCGGTCACGATGCCGGTGACGGGATCGACGACGATGGCCTTCGCATCGGTGTTGCCGAGTTGCTGCCCGGCGATGAGGATGTCGAGCCCGTTGGGCCCCTTGCAGCTCAGGCCCGGCGGCACCGGGTTGATGGCCTCGATGCCCTGGATGATCCCGCCGAGATCGACCAGCTGCTGCTGGACGCTGCCCGTGTTGCTCGGCTTGCAGGTCACCTCGAGAGCCATGCTCAGGCCCGTCGTCTGCCCGAGCGTCCGGTTGGGCCGCGACGTGAAGGCTCCGCTGACGCCGGTCATGTTGACCTGCAGGTTGTAGCTCTGGGTGCCCACGGCCCCCGGCAGGCAGCTGATGCTGAAGGTGTCCGCGAGCCCGGTCCCGGGCGTCGTCGGCGCCGTCATGCCGGAGGCGAAGGGCGACGGACTGCCGCCCAGGGAGATCGACAGCATGCTGCCGATGAGCGGGTTTGCATTCCAGGTCAGGACGGGAGCCGAGTTGAAGGAGAAGCCGTTGCTGGCGATCAGCTCCACCTGGACCGCGTCGGGCATGCCCGCTTCGATCGAGATCGGGCGATTGACCGTGATCCGATAGGCGCCGTTCGTGTCGAGGAGGATGGCGCGTCCGAGAGCGTCGAAGTCGGTGCTGATGGTTGAGGCGCCGGTCGCATCGACGAAGTCGAAGTCGAGGTGGGGCGGCGAGCTCAGGGCATTGTCGATCTCGATGAACTTGACCTCGAGGGCGACCTGATTCGACTTGGCGCCTCCCTCGGCCGAGAGAGTCGAGACGGGAACGGGCGGGTTATCGACGACGAAGCTGGCCGGCTGCATGAGGGCCAGGCCGATCGGTGCGAATTCGAAGGCGCGCGCGCCCGCGATCGCGGCGAGATCGGGATCGACGAGGGCCGGGTCGATCGCGGTGATCGTCACCATCGTGTCCGCGGCGACGGCGCCCGCCGGAAAACTCACGAAGCCGCCGCCGCCGGGCAGGGCGAGCTGTCCGCCGCCCGCCCCGATCATGCCGGACGTGGCGCCGCCGGCGCCGCCGCCGTCGTTGTTGCCGCCGGAGCAGGCGGATGAAGCCAGGACGGAGGCCAGGACCAGGAGGAGGGCGAAGGGGCGAAAGCAGCTGTTCACGTTGACTCTCCAGGTGACGGGCGGGATGATCCTGTCACCATAGGCGAGCCAACGGCTCCTGTCGCCCCTGTTTCGTCAATGTCGCGCGAGGAGGCCGCGCTGCCCTGAAATTCCCGTCATGGAGGTCCGGACGGACTGAAATCGACTCGATCTCAACGGGAAAGGGCGATGATCTTTGGTCATCAACGAAGCACGAACCCTCGGCCGCCGTCAGGATCACCGCCGGGCCCGGCGCGCGGATCGGCCCGCGTCTGCCGCTCGCCCGCTCTCGATGGTGACGATCAGGCCGAGGCGATGATCTCGTTCATGGTCGCGCTCGGCCGCATGGCTGCGTCGGCCTGGATATCCATCGGGCGGTAGTAACCGCCGATATCGACCGGCTTGCCTTCCGCGGCCGCGATCTCGCCCAGGATCTTGCTCTCGTTCTCGGCGAGGGCTCCGGCCGTCTTCTCGAAGCGCGCGGCGATCTCGCCGTCGTCCTTCTGCTCGGCGAGGGCCTGGGCCCAGAAGAGGGCCAGGTAGAAGTGGCTGCCCCGGTTGTCGAGTTCGCCCGCCTTGCGGCGCGGGCCCTTGTCCTCGAGCAGGAGGCGCGTGGTGGCGGCGTCGAGCGCCCCGGCCAGCACGCGGGCGCGGGCGTTGTCGTTGCGATCCGCGAGATGCTCCAGCGAGACCGCCAGGGCGAGGAACTCCCCGAGCGAATCCCAGCGCAGATGGCCCTCCTCGGTGAACTGCTGGACGTGCTTGGGAGCGGAGCCGCCGGCGCCGGTCTCGAAGAGGCCGCCACCGTTCATCAGCGGCACGATCGAGAGCATCTTCGCGCTCGTGCCCACCTCGAGGATGGGGAAGAGATCGGTCAGGTAGTCGCGAAGGACGTTGCCGCTGACCGAGATGACGTCCCGTCCGTCGCGGATCAGGTCGCAGCTCGCGGCACAGGCCGCGGCCGGCGGCATGATCCGGATGTCCAGGCCCCCGGTGTCATGCTCGCCGAGGTAGGTCTCGACCTTGGCGATGACCTCGGCGTCGTGCGCGCGGTCGGAGTCGAGCCAGAACACCGCCGGCATGCCCGAATTGCGCGCGCGGGTGACGGCGAGCTTGACCCAGTCGCGGATCGGCGCGTCCTTGACCTGGCACATGCGCCAGATGTCGCCTTGCTCGACGTCCTGCGAAAGCAGCACCTCTCCGGTTTCGATGTCGGTGATGTTGGCCGTGCCCGCCTCGGGGATCTCGAAGGTCTTGTCGTGCGAGCCGTACTCCTCGGCCTTCTGCGCCATGAGGCCGACGTTCGGCACCGTGCCCATCGTGCGCGGGTCGAAGTTGCCGTGCCATTTGCAGAAGTTGATCATCTCCTGGTAGATGCGGGCGAAGGTCGAC
>JBFIHP010000096.1:0-8617 GCA_041601735.1 Planctomycetota bacterium
CCCCTCGTCGTCGAGCGGGACGTTGAAGTCGGCGCGCATCAGGACGCGCTTGCCGTCGAGTTCGAGGTCGGTGACGGAGAGCTTGGCCATCTGTCTTTCCTCCGCGGAGTCCTCGTCAACTCGACGAGGGTTCGGGTCAAACGAGAACGCCGACCCGAGGGCCGGCGTTCACGGGTTGATTACGGCCTGATCGCTGCGATCAGAGGGAGGTCATGCGAACCGCGAGGTCGCAGACGCGGCTCGAGTAACCCCACTCGTTGTCGTACCAGCTGATCAGCTTGACCATGTTGCCTTCCATCACCATGGTCGAGGCGCCGTCGACGAGCGAGCTGCAGGGCTGGCCGATCACGTCGGACGAGACGATCTCGTCCATGGTGAACTCGAGGACACCCTTCATCGGGCCCTCGGCGGCGGCCTCGAGCGCGGCGTTCACCTCAGCGACCGTGGTCTTCTTCTTCAGGTGGGCGACGAGGTCGACCACCGAGCCGTCCGGGACCGGAACGCGCATGGCCATGCCGTGAAGCTTGCCCTTGAGCTCCGGGATGATCAGACCGACGGCCTTCGCGGCGCCGGTCGTGGTCGGGATGATGTTCTGGGCGGCGGCGCGGGCGCGACGCGGGTCGCTGTGCAGCACGTCGAGGATGCGCTGGTCGTTGGTGTAGGCATGGACCGTGGTCACGAGACCGTGGCTGATGCCGAAGCTGTCGTTCAGGACCTTGGCGATCGGCGCCAGGCAGTTGGTGGTGCAGGAGGCGTTCGAGACGATGATCTGGTCGGCCTTGAGGGTGTCGTCGTTGACGCCGAGGACGACCGTGTTGTCGATCTCGTCCTTCGCAGGCACGGTCAGGATGACCTTTTTGGCGCCGGCGTCGACGTGCTTCTGGCAGGCCGCGCGGGTGGCGAAGATGCCGGTCGCCTCGATCGCGACATCGACCTTCAGGGCCTTCCAGGGCAGGTTGGCCGGATCGCGCTCGGCGGTGATCTTGATCTCCTTGCCGTTGACGCGGATGCCGCCCTCGACGGCCTCGACCTCGCCCTTGAAGCGGCCGTGGACCGAGTCGTACTTGAGCAGATAGGCCAGCATCTTGGCATCGCCGAGGTCGTTGATGCCGACGACCTCGAAGTCGTTGGCACGATCCATCATGATGCGGAAGACGTTTCGTCCGATTCGGCCGAAACCGTTGATGCCGATGCGAATGCTCATGGCCAGCTCCTTGGCTGTGATCTGGGTCTGGAATGCGGTCCGAGCGCTCCCGCGGTAGCGGCGGGTCGGGCGCTTGCCCATCGCGCCGACGGGCTGGAGATTCTAAGGTAGCCCCATGGCCCCTTCAACGGCGCTCGCGACGGTCGCGACAGCCAAGGTCCGGCCTACCGGAGTGCGACCTAAGTGACGCCGACGCCCCTCGATGCGATCAGCCGGCTGCTCGATCTCGCGGATCACGTCGCCCCGGTGACGGGGATCGCGCTGGCGGTTTCCGGCGGTCGCGACTCGATGGCGCTTCTGGCGGCCTCGAGTGCCCTCGCCGCAACCGAGCCGCGTCTGGCCGAGGCCTGGGTGCTCCACGTCGATCACGACCTGCGTCCAGGGTCGCAGCTCGAGGCCGAGCTTGTTCGGCGCGAGGCCCGTCGCCTCGGCATGAAGGCGCGGGTCATCGCGCTCGACGAGAACCCGCCCGGCCGGGGCTCGCTCGAAGGCTGGGCTCGGGCTCGACGCTACGGGGCGCTCGAGGCCGCGATGCTGGAACTCGGGCTCGATCTGGTGCTCACGGCTCACCATCGCGAGGATCAGGCCGAGACCGTCGGTCTCGCGCTCATGCGCGGCGCCCACGCGCTCGGCCTGCAGGGGATGGCGCCTCTCCGCCCCCTCGATCGGACGGGGCTGCGACTCGGGCGCCCCTTCCTCGAGATCGGCCGCGACGAACTCGACCGTCATCGTCTGGCCGAGGGACTCGAGGCCGCGGATGACGAGACCAACCGCGATCTCGGCCATCGTCGCAACCTCCTCCGCCATCTGATCCTGGCACAGGAGGGACGGCTGGATGCCGACCGACTGCTCGCGCTCTCCGCCCGCGCCGGAGCCCTCGAAGCGCGCCTGCGGGCCTGGGCCGAGGCCGAGGTCGCCGTTCGGGGGTTGGAGACCGGCGGCGGCCTCGGGTCCAGGTCGGCGTCGATCGACGATCGCGGCCTGGCCGGCCTCCCGGAGGAGGCGGCACGCGGGCTCCTGCGCGCGCTCCTGCGCCTGATCGGACGCGCGGAGATCATGCCCTCCGCGGCCGCGATCGCCGGACTGTCCGCGCCGCAGGCCGTCGTCGAACTGGCTCGTGATTGCCATGCGAGGCGAGGAGATGGGCGCTTGCGGGTCGAGGCGAAACGCAGCTGCCCCCCTTACGAGCGACGGCGGCTGGTCCTCGAGGCCGAGGCCATCACGCTGCCGGGCGGTGGTCGGCTGCGGGCCGGCCGGGCGGCTCTCGACGACAGCGGACGATCGCGGAGACAATCGCTGCCGCTCGCCGAGGTGGCGGGCCCGCTCGTGCTGCGCGGCGCGCGGGCAGGCGAGCGCATGCAGCCCTTCGGCATGCAGGGCACGAAGTCGCTGACCGAGATCTTCCGGGAGGCCGGCGTGCCGGCCGAGGAGCGAGGCGCGCGCCCGGTCGTGGCGGACGACCTCGGCGTTCTCTGGGTCCCGGGGCTCCGCGCCTCGGAGCGCTGTCGTCTGGGCCCGGGAACGGGCGCCGCGATCGTCCTCGAGCTCTTCGACTAGGAGCGCCGGCCCGACAGGCCGGCATTCGACGATCAAGGGCACGCGCAAGCCGCTTCGCGAAACCCCGGAATGCCGCTCTGCGAAAACCGGGAATGCCGCTCTGTCAGAGCGGCGCTCCTGCGGCGCTCCGGTGGGTTTCTGGAATGCGAAGGGGCCGCCTCGCGGGAGGCGGCCCCTTCGGTCGGTCGTTGGTCTCGGGCGGGTCTACTTCAGGGCGATGAAGTAGCCGTCGGCGGTGACGAGGACGAGGTGGCCGTTCGCCTCGTTGCTGACGAAGAAGTCGAAGCTCGGCAGCTCCATCTCGCTCTCGATCGTGCCGTCGTTGTTGCAGCGCAGGACGTTGTTCTTGCCCTTCAGCAGGAAGACGCGGCTGTCATCGGCCGCGAGCGCGCGATCGGCGAGCTCGTAGCCCACGGGCTCGCGGAAGAGCTGGGTGCGCTCGTAGTCGCTGAGTTCCTCGGAGCCCTCGGGCATCCAGGCGCGTTCGCCGGTGGCGGCATCGACGCAGAAGAGACGCTCGATGTTGCGGGCGTAGATCCGACCGTTCATGTAGCGGGGGGTCTCGCGGAAGGCCTTGTCCGAACGGAGCACCCAGTGCGAACGACCGGTCGAGGGCTCGATGCCGTAGAGCCAGCCGCCCTCGCTGGGGACGACGACGAGGCCCTTCACCTGGCCGTCCTCGTCACCCGCGACCTCGATGTAGCGCGGATCGGCCTTCACGGCGCCGCCGTTCAGGTCGCGGGTCCACTCGGCGCGGGTCGGCGGGACCTCGTGGTGCCGCTTGGCGCGGAGCGCGACCAGCTGGCCCTCGTCGGTGCCGAAGATGAGAAACTGGTTGGCCTGGGCCGAGGTGAGCACGGGAGCGGTGCGGCAGTTGCCGCGGATACGGAAGTCCCAGCCGTTTCGGCCGTCCTCGGCGGCGACTGCGGCCATGCGCTGCGACAGGTAGTTGCCGAGGTAAACGGTGTCGCCCTTCGAAGTCGCGTCGCTCGCCGGGATGACGGCGAGGTCGGACCGGAAGGCGAAGAGCCGACCGCCGGTCATCGCGTTGACGACGATCATGCCGCCGTCCGTCTCGGTCAGGAAGGCGATCGTGCCGTCGCCGACGTGCGGAGCACGCGCCAGCGGATTCTCGCCGATCACGAGCACCCAGTTCTGGCGCCCCATGTCCAGATCGATCGAGTAGATCGAGTAGTTCTTGGTCTTCGCGTTGTAGGCCTCGGCGAGCAGCCAGCGGCCGTTCTCCCAGACGCGGAGGAAGGTCTCGTCCATCCCGGTCTTGAACGACCACGAGACCTCATCGGCGATGCCGAGGGCCTCCGCCTCGAGATCGCGCTGGCGCACGATCATGGGGTCGATGTGCGAGGTGTCCATGGCATGCGCGCCGTCGTCCTGGTGGCGGACATCGGCGTCGATCTCATCGGACGCACAAGCGCTGAGGGCAAACACCACCAGTGCAAGGGCCCAGATGCAGTTACCCTTGGTCATCGAAATGGATTCTCCGTGTCCCTTTTCCAAACCCTTGGGAGGGCTGATCTTAATTCCCGGCGACGCTTTTGGCTCGCGTCGGCTTGTCACTATATTGGGGCCGTTGGGACTGTCAAGCCTTTCCAAGATGGCGCCCGGACGGTCGATTGGACTGCAAGAAGCGGGAATGCAAGAACTTAGGGACGAGTCGAGACAGCTGCTGGCCGACAACCTCGCCCGGCTTCGTGACCGGATCGCGGCCGCCCATGGACGGGCGGGCCGGACCGATGCCCTCCCCCGGCTGGTGGCGGTCACGAAGAAGCAGCCCGTGGACGTGGTGCGCACGCTCCTGGACCTGGGCGTCGAGGCCATCGGCGAGAACCGACCGGAGGAGATCCTGCGCAAGGACGCCGAGCTGCGCCGCAGCGTCCCCTGGCACATGATCGGGCACTTCCAGCGCAAGAAGATCGCCAAGACGCTGCCCAGCATCCGCATGCTGCATTCGGTCCACTCCGTCGAGCTGATCTCGACGCTCGACCATCGCCTGCTCGAGATCGATCCGGAGGGGCCGGCCCTGCCGATCCTGCTGCAGGTGAACGTCTCCGGCGAGCCCAGCAAGCAGGGTTTCGAGCTGCGGGATGCCGGCGACGCGGCCGACATCGCGGCGGCCTTCCCCCGACTCGAGATGCGCGGATTCATGACCATGGCCCCCTTCGAGGCCGACGAGCCCGCCCTGCGGCGCGTCTTCGGCGGCCTCCGCGACCTGCGCGACCGGCTCGGCGCCGATCGCTTTCCCGAGCTCTCGATGGGCATGAGCGAGGATTTCGAGATCGCCGTCGAAGAGGGCGCGACCCTGTTGCGGATCGGATCGGCCCTCTTTGACGGGATGCGGACGGATCGCTAATTTCTGCTGACCTTCGGGAACGCCGGTCGTCCCGCCCGCAGGGACCCCGGTAGGCCCGGCCCGAGATTCCCGAAGCCCGATCGCGGGCGACGCCCGGAGGAAGATGGCTCACATCATCGTCGAGAAAGGCCCGGAGCGCGGGCGCACGATCGAGATCAAGGCGGGTGCCCGCCTGGTCTTCGGCCGGGACGAGGTCTGTGACATCGTCACCGAGGACGTGTCCTGCTCGCGCCGACACTTCGGCATCGCCGAAAAGGACGGTCGCTTCATCATCAAGGACCTCAACTCGACCCACGGCACGACCCTCAACGGACGCCGCGTCGAGCAGCAGGAGCTCTCGGAGGGCGACACAATCGTCGCGGGCGAGACCGTCCTCTCCTTCAATCTCGAGAGCCAGGCCAGCCGCGGTCTCATCGGCAAGACCATCGCCGGCTACCAGATCATCGAACGACTCGGGCGCGGCGGCATGGGCACGGTCTACCGGGCCAAGCAGGTCGCGCTCGATCGCGACGTCGCGCTCAAGGTCCTCTCGGCCAGGTTTTCGAACGACAAGGTCTTCATCAACCGCTTCTTCAAGGAAGCCCAGGCCGCGGCCCGTCTGAACAACCCGAACGTCGTGCAGGTCTACGACGTGCGCGAGGAGAAGGGGCTCTACCTCATCTCGCTCGAGATGATGGACGGCGACACCGTGCAGGACTTCGCCTCGCGCGAGGGCCAGCTCGAGATCAAGCGCGTCCTCGAGATCGCGCGCGACGCCGCGAAGGGTCTGGTCTACGCCGAGAAGAAGAACATCGTCCACGGCGACATCAAGCCCGACAATCTGATGATGAACGCCGAGGGCCAGGTCAAGATCAGCGACCTCGGCCTCGCCCGCGACGCCGGAGAGGTGGCGCATCAGGGCGAGGAAGGCATCTTCGGCACGCCGCACTTCATCGCGCCGGAGCAGGCCCAGGGCAAACAGGTCGATACGCGCAGCGACATCTACAGCCTGGGCGCCACGCTCTATCGCCTGCTCGCCGGCACGACGCCCTTCAGCGGCGATTCGGTCCGTGAGATCATCATGAAGCAGATCCAGGAGGAGCCGCCGGATCTGCGCAGCCTCAGGCCCGATTGCCCGCAGGATCTCGCCGATCTCGTCGCCGTGATGATGGCGAAGAACCCCGAGGAACGCTTCGACTCCGCCGAGGGCCTGCTCGCGGCGATCGAGGCCCTGGGCGACACGGGCAGGCTCCAGACCGCGGGCTCGGCCGGCATGAAGATCGGTCTCGTGGTCCTCGTGCTCGCATTGGTCGGCGGCGCCGGCTGGTGGTTCAGCCGCGATGACGAGAAGCCTCCGGTGAAACCGAACGGCGGCGAGATCGTCCGGCCGGTCGGCCCCAGCGCCGAGGAGATCGAGCAGCAGAGGCGCCTCGAGCGCAAGGCCCTCGAACTCAGCGTGCAGGGCCTTCTGATCACCGCCGACAACGAACGCATCACGCTCGAACGCGACGGCAAGCTGGGCGAACTCGCCGAACTCGAACGACTGCTCGGCCTTTACGACGCGGCCATCGCCAAGGGACCGGATACCGAGGCCGCCGCGACCGGTCGTTCGAAGAAGGCCGAGATCCAGGCCCTGATCGACCGGCGCAGGTCCGAGATCGCCGAGGCCGAGGCGGCGCGCGAGGCGCGACGCGAGGCCGCGAATGCGGTCTTCGAAGCCCTCGACACCGTCGTCAAGTCACACCGTGATGCCGGGCGGCTCGGGGCCGCCGTTCAGGCCGCCGATCGCAGGAAGACGGATCTGGCCGAGACGCATCGAGAAACCGAGCTCGCCGACCTCCGGCAGAGCATCATCGACCAGATCGCGACGCGCTCGACCGAGGTCCTGAAGACCGCGCGTGAGAAGCTGACCGCCGAGACCTTCGGAGCCGCGCGCGAAGAGGTCCAGGCCTTCGTCACGCCGCTCGCAGAGGAGGTCGAGGACGAGGCCGCGCTCGAGATCGTCGCGCCGGTCGAGAGCGCCATGCGCGCCCTGCTCGACGAGATCGACGCGGTCGAGACCGCCGCCCGCGAACGCGACCGCAAGCTCGATCAGGAGACCGTCTTCGCGGCGCTACACGGCTACTACCGCGACTTCGGCAAGAGCTTCGAACCCGAGAAGGCGCGGAGGACCATCGAGGAGACCCGCGCGAAGCTCCAGACGGCGCACTTCACGGCCCGACTCGACGAGATGGAGCGGCGGCTCGATCACGTGCTCGCCCTGAAGGCGGCGCTGATCGCCGCCGTGGCCGATCCCGCCCGAGAGGTGAACACGAGTTCCGGTTCGCGCGACATGCCGGCCGGGCGCGTGGTCGAGGTCGGCGAGACGGGATTCACCGTCGAGCGCCGGAGCGGCACGAAGCAGGAGGTGACCTTCACCTCGACGCCGGCCGGCCTGCTCCATGACAAGCTCTTCAAGCGCATGGACCTCGATGCTCGCGGTCGGATGGACCTCGCCTGGTGGCTGCTCGAAAGCGGCCTCTACGAGGAAGCGGTCGAGGTCGTGGACGGACTGAAGGAGGACATGGCGGGCGACGAGGAGCTCGGTTCTCTCGATCGCCAGGTTCGCGAGGAGCTGGCCGCCCGGGCGCTCCTCGACCAGTGCCGCGCGGCCTTCGCGAAGGCCGAGAGCGGCCAGGACGAGAGCGCCTGGTTCCGCGTCGATCGCCTGCTCGGTATCCTCCTCGACAAGCACCGGGGCAGTCGCGTCTTCCTCGTCAACAGCGACGGTCGCTCCGGCCTCGACTAGTCGCGAACGGAGTCAACCATGATGAAGCGGATCAACGATGCGGTCGCGGCCATCCGGTCGCGGATCGGAGATTTCCATCCCGAGGTCGCCGTCATCTTCGGCACGGGGCTGTCGAGCCTGGGTGCGGAAATCTCGGAGCCCCGCTCGATCCCCTACTCCGAGATCCCCAACTTCGCGGAGGCGACGGTCGAGAGTCATGCCGGCGAGTTGGTCTTCGGCGAGCTCTCGGGCCGCAAGATCGTGGCGATGAAGGGACGCTTCCACTTCTACGAAGGCCACGACATGCAGGCGATCACCTTTCCGGTGCGCGTCATGCACGCGCTCGGCGCGAGGACGCTCATCGTCTCGAACGCCGCCGGCGGGATGAATCCGCGCTTCGACGTGGGCGACGTCTGCATCCTCGAGGACCACATCAACCTGCTCGGCGACAACCCGCTGCGCGGCCGGAATGACGCCGAACTCGGCCCGCGATTCCCCGACATGAGCGCGCCCTACGATGCCGAACTGATGGGCCTGGCCGAGGAGGTCGCGCTCGCCGCGGGCGTTCGCATCCATCGCGCCGTCTACGTTGCGGTGACCGGACCCTGCCTCGAGACCCGGGCCGAGTATCGTTTCCTGCGCGCGATCGGCGCCGACCTCGTCGGCATGAGCACCATCCCGGAGGTGATCGTCGCGCGTCACCAGTCGATGCGGGTCTGCGCCTTCTCGATCATCACCG
>JBFIHP010000097.1:0-8602 GCA_041601735.1 Planctomycetota bacterium
AGCAGGCCCGGCACGGCGGGCATGACGCGACCGAGCAGGCCGAGGGCGCGACGCTGCGCGTCGGACTCGATGCGGAGATCGGCGTCGAGCAGGGCCTGCCAGAAGCTGCGGAAGGCCTGACGTTCGCGGGCCGAGTCGGGCCAGGTCGAGCGCGTGGGTCGGCCCTGTGTGGCCGACAGGATGTTGCTCGCGCTGCGTTTCAGCTCGACGGCGGCCCGACCCGTGGCCTCGGGGCGATCGGCGATCTGCATCGCGGTCTCGCGGGCGCGATCGACCGCGCCGAAGGCGACGGCGCAGCGCGCGAAGAGCAGATCGAGGGCCTGCGCGGCGACGCCCTCCTTGACCATCCCGCGCTGGTCGAGGGCCCAGACGAGGACGGCGGGATCGACCTCGTCGAACTCCGGCGTCGCGAGATCGAGCGGGCCGGCGCTCATGATCGTGACCGCGAGGCTCTCCATGCCGAAGAGATCGGGGCCGATGCGATCGAGGAGGTGGACGAGGCCCGGATTCGCGCCGTCGGTCGCGATCACCGCGGCCGTGAGCTCGCGCAACTCCGCGCCCCCCAGGCCGGCGTCGTCGCCGGCGAGCGCCCGGTAGAGATCGGCACAGTCGAGCCGCGGTCCCGTGCCGCCGGGACCGTGCCGGGCGCGGAGTTCGAACAGGGCCTTCCTGAACCGCTCGCGCTTCCCGCGCATCTCCTCGTCGGGCCCGTCGCCATGGACGAGCCCGACCGTGAGCGTGCGGCTGTCGCCGAGGATCGCCCTGCGAAGCACCTCGATCTGCTTCGGGAGCGGGTTCTTCTCGGCGCCCTCCTGTGCGGAGATCGACGGCAGGAGGAACAGGAAGATCACGATCGCCCTCGAAGGGAAGGTCATGCGGAGGGCCTCAGTCGGTGGTCTTCTTCTTGCCGTTCTCGCGCCACCATGTGACCCAGTCGCGGACGTCGCCGCCGAGGTCGGCGCCGGTGAGCCGGTTCAGGGCCGAGGAGTAGATCCGACGCTCGATGCCCACCGAGACCACGGCGACGTCGAGCACGACCCCTTCCTCGACGATGTCCACGATGGGATCGGCGATCACCGCGGCCTGGGCGATCTCGACGTCGAAGTCCTTCACGTAGGCGGTCTGACGACCGAATCGTACGTGGTTGCGCGGGGCGCCGCCCGAGCCGGCGGCGCCGAGAGCCGCGATGAGCGCCGGGACGGCGCGACGGTCGCCGAGCATCGCGAGCGACTCGGCCGCGCGCGTGCGCACGACCGGCATCTCCGATTCCATGAGCGCCTTCAGGAAGGGCCCGGCGGTGGTGCCGTCGTCGTGCTTGATGAGCGAACGGTTGGCCTCATGGCGAACCTGCGGCGAGGGGTCGCCCAGCGCGCGGCGGTAGAGCGGCTTCACCCGGCGGGTCTCGTCGCTGCGGCCGAGCGCCTGCACGGCGATGAAGCGCTGCGGCTCGGTGCCGCGGGCGGCGTGATCGATCGCCTCGTTGATCTGGATCGACATGGGGAAGGACGCGAGCTGGCGGCTGATCATGGCCGCGCCGAGGAAGCTCTGCTTCTTCGCCGCCGCATAGAGGAGATCGACCTCGGCGCGCGCCCAACGCGGCTTGTCCCGGGGTTGATCGTTGCGTCCGGCCAGTCGGTAGACGGGCGCCATCCTGTCGATGAGGACCCGCGGGAAGGCGTGCCCGGGATCGAGGCGCAGGATGGCGTCGAGCTCGGCGGCGAGACCGGAGCTGAAGCCGCGCGCGAGGCACCAGCGGGCGAGGACGACGCGGTCCTCCAGCTCGTCACGGTCAATCGCCTGGAATTCGCGGCGATAGGCCTCGCGCAGGGGCGCAGCCTCGCGGCGGGCGACGACGGCCACGAGCGGGACCTCGCGACGGCCGAACCAGGTCTCGAGGAGGAGCCGGTCGCGATTCTCGTCGAGAATGCGACCTTCGATGGTCTCACCCGACTTCAGGGTGAGAAGAATGTTCTCGTCGGCGTCGGCCGCTCTCTGCGCGAGGATCGCAGCAGGGGCGATGAGAAGCACGAGCGCGCCGGTGAGCGTCCGCATCCGGGTCATCTGGGGTCTCCGCTCGGGGTTCCGCTCCGGCTGCGATTATGCGACAAGGCGAAAGGAGCATGCAAAGACAAACGCCAGGGCAAGAATGCGGGTCGAGTTCGAGAGCGATTTCGCTCGATGATGGATGACATGAGGGATCCCCGTCTCGACAAGCTCGCCATCGTCCTCGTGGAACCCCAGGGTCCGCTGAATCTGGGTTCGGTCGCGCGCGCCATGAAGAACATGGGGCTCCACGATCTGGTCATCGTGGGCGAGCTCGATCCGCTCTCGGAGGAAGCCCGGCTCATGGCCTCGCGATCCGTCGATGTCCTCGAGCGGGCGCGCTGCTTCCCGACCCTCGAGGAGGCCATCGCCGATCGCGGCCTCGTCGTCGGCACGACCGCGCGAGGCCGCCACCGCATCCCCACCGAGACGCCCCGCGCCGCCGCCCCCGCGATCCTGGAGCAGGCCCGCGAGACCTCCGTTGCCATCCTCTTCGGCCGCGAGGATCACGGCCTCTCGAGCGAGGAGCTCGCGCTCTGTCACCGCGTCGTCTCGGCTCCGACCTCGGCCGAGCGCACGAGCCTCAATCTGGCGCAGGCCGTGCTGCTCGTCGGCTACGAGCTCTTCGTCGCCTCGAACGCGGAGGCCGCCACCGCCTCGACCGACGCCGGTGCGATCCTCGAGGGCGCGCAGTGGCAGCGGCTCTACGACGAGGTCCTGGGCTGCTGCATCGACACCGGTTACCTGCACCCCGGCAATCGCCGCGCCATCGAGGACGGCATGAAGCGCTTCCTCCGGCTCGGCCCGATCCAGACCCGCGACGCCCGCCACCTCTTCGGCCTGGTCCGAAGGGTCACCAAGATCCTCGACGGCGAGGCCGAGCCCCGCCGGGGCCGCAAGGAGGATCGATGACCGACACGACGCGGAAGATCATCGCCATGCTCGCCGACGACGACGCCGAGACGCGCTGCGCCGCGGCGATGGTCCTGGCGCGGCTACGGCCGCTCGACGACGAGGCGGTGACGGCGCTGCGCGAGGGGCTCAGGACGGCCCCCTTGCACGCACGGAGCTACTTCCTCGACGCGCTGGCCGCCACCGAGGACCCGCGGGTGGTCCCGGACGTGATCGACGTGCTCGACGGCCGCGGCTCGGTCGTGGACATGGCGATCGGCGTGGCGCGCCGCTTCGGCGCGACCGCGCTCGCGGAGATCGCGCGCCGCCACGAAGGGGTCGAGGGCTGGCTGAACGGCGCCTACATCAAGGCCGTCGCCGGCATCCACCGGGACGAGGCGGCCAGGATGCTCATCGACCGCCTTCCGGCCACCGACTGGGATCAGGCCCGGGCGACCTCGATGTTCTTCAACGAGCACTTCGAGCGTTATCCGGAGGCGGCCAAGGCCTACGTGAGGGCGACCCTGCGCCGCTACCTGGAAGAGGAGGAACTCGAGCTGCCGGCGCTCATCACCTGCCTCAACCTCGTCCGCAACCTGCGCGAGGAGGTCGATCGCGAGGTGCTGATGCGCATCGCCGAGGAGGCCGAGTCGCCTTCGACCCGCCGCCACGCCTACATGGCCATGGAGGCCCTCCCGCCCGACCTCGCGCGCCTCGACGATCATCGCAAGCGCCTGCACCGACTGCTCGACGAGGCCGAGGACGACGATCACGGCCGGCCGATCGTCGACGTGCTCGCGGCCTGGGACGAGCCGCCGCCGGGCCGCGACGAGTTGATCGAACTGGCGAGTCGATCCGGCCGCTGCGCGCGCGATTACGCCTTCCAGGAGCTGGCCCGGCTGCACCCCGACGAGGCCGGCCCGATCCTCGAGGCCGAGCTCGCCGCCGCCGATCAGGATCGCAGCCGCGCGGCGCTCGCAGCGCTCAGCGGACTGAAGGACGGCCTCGAGCGCCTCCTGCGCGCCTTCGCGGCGACCGACGACCCGCGGCTTCGCGGCCGCCTCGGCCAGGCCCTGGTCGAGGGCGAGGTCGTCATCGACGAGGCCACTCTCGAGAGCCTCCGGGGGCGCTTCGCCGACTCGGTGAGGTCGGCCCGGGACTTCGACTCCGGCCTCCTGCACCTCCTCGGCTCGCGCGATCGCGAGGGCCTGAACGCCTACCTCGTTCGCCGCGCCGCGGCGCTCATCGCTTCCGGCGCCCCGGAAGGCGCGATCGCGCTGCTCCAGCCCCTGGTCCGTCACCGTCACGGCAACGAGGAGACCCGCTTCGTCCTGGCCCTCGCGAATCTGCGGGCCTCGCGCGATCTCCGCCGGCTCGACGAGCCCTACACCAGGCGCTGCATCGACATCCTCTCGCCGCTCGCCCGCACGCCGGGCCACGACCTCGCCCCGCGCCTGGATCAGGCCGACGAACTCGCGCCCGTCGAGCTCCTGACCATCCTGGTCGGACTCACCGAGAAGGGCCGGGTCGAGCGCAAGGTGGCGCGCGCGCTGATCGGGAAGATCGACGAGACCGCGCTCGAGGAACGCGATCGGCGCGCGCTCACCCGCCTGCGCGAGGACCTGGAGGCCCGGGCGTGAGCAAGAAGCGCGAGCGCCGCTCCGCGGTCAACCGCTACGCCGACAAGAGCCGGCCGCAGGACAGTCTCGACTTCCACACCTTCGGAGCGATCACCTCCAAGGAGGTGAAACAGAAGACCCTCGCCTTCATCGCGAGCGCGCGCAAGCGCGGCCTCAGCCGGGTCGCGATCATCACCGGCAAGGGTCTGCACTCGAAGGGCCGCCCGGTGGTGAAGCCCCAGGTCGAGCGGACCCTCCGCGAGCTCCGGGACCAGGGTCTGATCGATCTCTACTACGGCGAGAAGATCTCGGCCGGCGGCGACGGCGCCCTCATCGTCGAACTCTGAGGCGTCAGACGCGGAACCGCCGCCTACCGGCGGAAAAGCGCCGGACGTCAGCCTTCGAGCGCCTCCGGCGCGGCCGTCTCGAGGAGTTCGCCGAGCAGTTCGAATTCGGGTCGGCGCGGGCAATCTGGACGCCAGACCAGGCCGATCGTGCGATAGGCTTCCTCCCGGAGCGGCCTGAGAACGAGGCCCGCGCCGGAGACCAGCGCGGAGCGCTCGGCGACCGCGGGCAGGAGCGTGATGCCGCGGCCCATCGCGACCATCTGGAGCAGGGTCACGAGACTGGACGCCCGGAAGTCGTCGCCCTCGCGACTCTGCGCGACCGCGCAGACCTCCTCGACCTGCTGGCTGAGGCAGTGCCCCTCCTCGAGCAGGAGCAGCTCGTTGCGCGGCAGCTCATCGAGCGCGATCGTCTCCCGCTCGGCCAGGGCATGACCGGGCGGCAGAGCGACCACGAAGGGGTCGCGGAAGACCGGCAGCGTCGCGACCGAGCCGAGCTCGGCCTCGAGCGCCAGCAGCAGGACGTCGAGCCGGCCGTCGGCCAGGCGCTCGAGCAGGACCGCGGTCTGGTTCTCGACCAGGTAGACGCGGGCCTTCGGATGGCGCCGGTGAAGGAGCGGCATCGCGGCCGGCAGGACGAAGGGCGCGACCGTCGGGATCACACCGATGCGGAGCTCGCCGGTCAATGGCTCCTGCGCCGCCCGGGCCATGTCCTGGAGCCGAGCCGCGCGCTCGAGGATGGCACGCGCCTCCGGAATCCAGGCGGCGCCGAAGGGCGTCAGCACGACGCCGCGCGACGACCGTTCGAAGAGCTTCTGTCCCAGCGTCGTCTCGAGCTGCGCGAGCTGGGCCGAGAGCGTGGGCTGGCTCACATGGGTCGCCTTCGCCGCCTCGCCGAAGTTGAGCGTGCGCGCCGCCGCGACGGCGTATTCCAGCTGTCTGAGCGTGAAGTTCATGGTGATGAGTCGGCGCTCCGGGCCATCAATCCTCGTCTCGGTCACCTCGACCTGGTCCGCCGAACACCCTGCCCTCGCGCGAGTGGGGATTCGGCGCCGGATCGAAGGCAGCCCATGGTCGCCTGCCGCAGCCAGGGAATCAAATGCCGCGATTCCGGCCTCGCCGGCGAGCGGCTCGCAACCCGCGGCGCGTGACGACCCGATACGTCGGGTCGAAAAGAGGCGGCAGGCGGCGGCTTCGCGTCAGACGCCTGATGGGTCAGGAGCGGGTGAGGAGCAGATCGACATAGGAGCCCTCGATGAGATCGTCGGTGGAGATACCGAGACGCTTCATGAGATGTGCGGCCTCGGCGCGGCCGGCGTCCTCGGGTTCCCCCTCGCGCAGGACGACCTCGAGTTCGAGGAAGTCGCCGAGATCCTCGACGCGGTCGAGGTGGATGCGGGTGCGGCCGTACATGAAGACCATGCGGCGCTTCTTGACCCGACCGATCAGGCCGTGAGCTTCGGCCAGGAGCTCGCGCATCGAGGCACAGTCGGGCACCTCGGAGAGGGAGTAGTGGGAAGTCTTCGGACCGGGCTGGTCGAGCCGACGGTAGAAGATCAGCTCGCCGCGGTTGCCGCCGAGGTCGCGGAGCTTCAGGCGGCCGTGGCCGCAGGCGAAGAAGCAATCGTCCTGTTCGAGGAGCCCTTTCTCCTCGTCGGCGAGGCCCCAGACGCGTTCGGACATGTCTTCGAGGCTGGGGACGCGGGCCTTGATCTCGATGTTGCGGGCCATCAGAGGCGCTCCGGGTTCTGGACCGATCTCGGGTCGTCCGTGTTGCCGCCGCTCTTCGTCCCGGCGGGTTCGAACAGCAGGACCTCGACCTCGTCCTCCGCCACGGGGCGATGCTCGACGCCGCGGGGCACGACCAGCATCTGACCGGGCCCGAGCTCGACCGAGCGATCACGGAGGTCGATGCGCAGATGACCGCGCACGACGAGGAAGAGCTCGTCGGCGTCGTCGTGCCGGTGCCAGCAGAACTCGCCGAGGAGCTTGGCTGCGCGAAGCTCCTGGCCGTTCAGCTCGGCGAGGAGCCGCGGGTTCCAGTGGTCGGCGATCCGATCGAACTTGGCGGCGAGGTCGATGACTTCCATGCGTCCATCCTAATCGCGGAGCGCGAATCGGGGGAGTTGCGAATCGCCGCAGTCCTGGGAGCGCCGGGGGTCGGCGCGCCGAGTCTGCTCGACGCCCGAGGACAGCCTGCTGCCCGCTCCGACTTCCGGAGCGCCGGCCAGACAGGCCGGCATCGAGTTCCATGGCCCTTGAATGCCGCTCTGTCAGAGCGGCGCTCCTGTGGAGCGATCCCTGCGACACCGAGACGAGGCCATGGGCAGGCGCAAGCTCGACTCGAGGGCGGTCAGCTCTCCTGGACGGACTTCGCGGTCTCGGGGTCGGCGACGTCGGAGTGGCAAACCGCCTTCTGTCCCGGGGCGGCGCCGACCTTCGACTTGGTCTTCGAGGCCAGTCGGTGCAGCTCCTCCGGCTCGAGCACGCCGCGCTTCTCGAGGATCTCCTTCTGCTCGGCGCTGAGCGCCGCGCTGACCCGCGCCTTCTCCCAGGCGTAGTCGACCTCCTTGCCGGAGGCGAATTCCTGGATCTCCTTCGAGATGCGTACCGAGCACCAGTCGTGCCCGCACATCGCGCAGAAGTCGGTATCGACGTCGAGGTCCTCGTCGTGGTAGGCGCGGGCGGTGTCGGGATCGAAGCTCAATTCGAAGTGCTTCTCCCAGTTGAGCGCGGCGCGGGCCTTGGTGAGCTCGTCGTCGCGATCACGGCTGCCCGGGATGCCGAGCGCCACGTCGGCCGCGTGCGCGGCGATCTTGTAGGCGATGCAGCCCTGCTTGACGTCGTCCTTCTTCGGGAGGCCGAGGTGTTCCTTCGGCGTGACGTAGCAGAGCATCGAGGCGCCGTGGTAGGCGGCCGCCGTGGCGCCGATGCAGCTGGTGATGTGGTCGTAGCCGGGGAAGATGTCGGTGACCAGCGGGCCGAGCACGTAGAAGGGCGCACCGTGGCAGAGCGTGCGCTGGAGCTTCATGTTGTATTCGATCTGGTCGAAGGGGACGTGGCCGGGGCCTTCGATCATGACCTGCACGCCCTGCCGCCAGGCGCGCTCGGTGAGCTCGCCGAGGACCGCCAGCTCGCGCAGCTGGGCGCGGTCCGAGGCGTCGGCGAGGCCGCCGGGGCGAAGGCCGTCGCCGATCGAGAAGGTGACGTCGTAGCGGCGCATGACCGCACAGATGTCGTCCCAGATCTCGTACATCAGGTTCTGCCTGTCGTGGTGGATCATCCACTTCGCGAGCAGCGAGCCGCCGCGCGACACGATCCCGATGAGGCGCTTCGCCACATGCGGCAGGTGCTCGCGCAGCACGCCGGCGTGGATGGTGAAGTAATCGACGCCCTGCTTCGCCTGGTGTTCGAGGGTGTCCAGCACCATCTCGGCGCTGAGGTCCTCGATCTTCTTGCCGATGATCATCGAGTAGATCGGCACGGTGCCGATCGGCGTCACCGAGTTGCGGATGATCGCGTCGCGGCACTCGTCGAGGTCGCCGCCCGTCGAGAGGTCCATCACGGTGTCGGCGCCCCAGCGCTCCGCCCAGCGGAGCTTCTCGACCTCCTCGTCGGTGCCGGAGGAGACCGGCGAGGCGCCCATGTTGGCGTTGACCTTGGTGCGGCTGGCGCGGCCGATGGCCATCGGATCGAGCCGGTAGC
>JBFIHP010000098.1:0-8570 GCA_041601735.1 Planctomycetota bacterium
CGCGAGGGCCAGCGCCTCGAGGCGCGCCGCGCGGGTCTCGATCGGCCCGGCGAAGAGGACGGCGGCGGTCACCATCTCCTGGGGGTGCTTCTTCGCCGGTCCGTCGATGAGGGCGGCGACGGCGGGGGTCTCGCCGGCGTCCTCCTCGACCGAAGGCTGATCGGAGCAGGCGCCCGCGAGGAGCGCGAGCGCGAGCATGAAGCCGAGGACCGAGATCTGCGCAGGTCTTGCCATGAGGTTCATGATTCTACGCGGGAGGGTCGAGGACGGGAAACCCTCATCGTTCGGAGCCGCCGCTTCCGTCGAGCCGGACGAGGAGCTCCTCGAGATCGCCGAAGCCGTCCTCGGCCAGGAGGCGATCTCGAAGGGCCGCGAGGTGCCCCCCGAGGGCCTGATCGCCGAGCCTCCGGGCGGCGAGCGCGGCCGCCGACCACAGGAGGGCCGGCTCGTCGCCCTCGGCCGAGCGCAGCAGTTCCTCGAGGGCCTCGAAGTCCCCGAGGTCGCTCTTCGCCGCCGCCAGGGCGAGGCGCAGGGCGGGTTCGTCGGGAGAGGCCGCGCAGGCGGCTTCGGCCTCGGTGCGGAAGGCCTCCGCCTGGCCGGACTCGCGCAGGGCGCGGAGGAGATCGCAGCGCAGCTCGACCAGCCCGGGTTCGATCGCGAGCGCCCGGCGATAGAAGTCGATGGCGGGTCCGAGGGCCGAGGCCTCGTGCAGGGCGCCGGCGAGCACGTGGCGCGCGAGACCGGCGCGATCCTCCTCGGGGACCATCGAGAGCCCGGCCTCGACACGTTCGATGTTCACCTCGTCGGCGAAGACCTCCAGGGCCACCCGCCGGGCCGTCGGGGTCGAGGTCGCGGCTTCGAAGACGAGGAGCGGCAGCGGCATGTTGCCGACGTCGCCGGCCTGGGCCGCGCGCAGCATCATGAGCAGCGGGGCCGCGTCCTCGAGCTCCGCCGGCGCCGCCCCGAGATCGAGCTGCGGCCCGTCGCGGAAGATCATCGCGCCGGCAGCCGGAGGCTCGCCCGCGAGGAGGATCGCGAGCAGGTTGCCCGCGCCCGCGCCCGTCCCGATCGCATGCTCGAGAAGATCGCCCTCCACGCGCCTCTCGATCGCTCCGCCGATCGCGACCTCGACGCCCTCCTCGGCGGTGAGGAGATCGCAGAGCCGTTCGGCCCAGAGCGGCGCCGGGCGCTGACCGGCCTCGAGGAAGGCCGCGTACTCGGTGTCGAGCTGACTCAGGCCTTCACGCAGCGCCGCGATGCGACCTCTGCCCTCGCAGCGGATGATGGCGGGCTGGCTGATCGAGTGGCCGGCGAGCCCCCAGAGATCGTCGGGGACCCGATCCTCCGCCGCCTTCGCGTCGTCCAGCACGATGACGACCGCCGGCGGGACGCTCTGCCTGAAGAGGAGGTCGAGCACGAGGAGATTGAGGGCAGGCCCGGCCTTCTCGCCGTAGACGAAGACGGTGAGGGGCAGCGGGTCGCGATCGAGTTCGCAGAGGAAGTCCACGCCGCGCGCCTTGCGCCGTCCGGCGAGGACGAGCGCGCCGGTCTCCGCGGCCTCTTCGATCATCCGGACGTCCACCAGCATCGACCGGATCAGGCGGTCGAGGCGCAGGCGCAACGAGCGCGGCATCGGCGGCAGGTCGCAGAGCACGAAGCCCTCGTCGGCGACCGCGCCGAGCAGCCGATCGATCGTCTCCTCGGGCTTCTCCTCGGGGAGGCGGGCGAGCACGAGGCCGCTGGCCGGCTCGATCTCCTCGATCGCGGCCCCCTCGACGACGGTGACCTCGGCGCCGAGATCGACCAGCTCGCCGGCGACCTCCTCGGACTCCCCGTCCTCGACGAGCAGGACCTCGCTCGCCGCGGCCGCCAGGGCGGGCAGGAGCTCCCCGCGGTCCGGGCCCAGCACGACGATGGTGCCGAAGAGCTCGGTGATCAGAAGTTCGCAGAGGCGGGTCTCGGCTTGCTGGTCGCTCATGCCGAGATGCTACGGGGCCGCGCGGTCGGTCGCCACCGCCCCCGGTACGGATCAGGAGGAAACGAGGAGGCAGCGCCTGCCGATGACGTCGAGCGCGGCCACGCGGTAGGCCTCGGCCATCGTCGGAAAGTTGAAGACGTTGTCGACCAGTCGATCGACCTCCCAACCGGCCAGGATCGCGGCCTGCCCGAGATGGAGGATCTCGGTGGCGCTCTCGCCGACGACCTCGACGCCGAGGACGAAACGGCCGTCGCCGTCGGCCACGATGCGCAGGAGTCCCTCGCAGTTGCCGGCGATCTGGGCCCGCGCGAGTTCGCCGAACTCGGCCGAACCCACGACCACGTCGCGACCCGCCTTCGCCGCCGCCGCCTCGGTCAGGCCGACCGAGGCGAGCTCCGGAATGGCGTAGATGCCGGTCGGAATCAGGTCGCGGCCGTCGCCGTCGGGCAGGCCCAGCGCGTGGAGCACCGCGCGCCTGCCCTGCTCCATCGCCGAGGCCGCGAGGCCGGGAGGTCCGGCGACGTCGCCGATGGCGTAGATCCCGGGCACCCCGGAGCAACCGTGTTCGTCAACGTCGAACATGCCGCGCGAGTTGGCCTCGAGGCCTGCCGCGGCGATGTCGAGTCCCTCGAGATTGGCCACGCGCCCGAGGGCGAAGAGCAACTTCTCGCTCTCGAAGACCCGGCCGTCCTTCAGGCGGGTCCGCACCGCCGAGACGCCGTCGAAGACGACGTCCTCGACCTCGGCCTGACCGACGAAGCGGCCGCCGAGGTCGGCAAACGAACTCATGAAACGCTCCACGAGCGGCCTCGACATGAAACCGAGCGGCATCTCGTAACGGTCGATCTGGACGACCTCCACGCCGAGCGCCGCGAAGATCGAGGCGTACTCGCTGGCGATGACGCCGCCGCCGAGCACGGTGAGCGAGCGCGGGAGCCAGGCCAGGGACAGGATCGAGTCGCTGTCGAGGATGTTCTCGTGATCGACCGGGACGTCTTCGGGATCGCGAGGGCGCGAGCCGGTCGCGATGACGACGAAGTCGCCGCCGACGCGTCGGCGCATGCCGCCGGGCGCCTCGACCTCGACCGTCCGGGCGTCGATGAAGCGGGCCCGGCCGTGGACCAGTTCGATGCCGTTGCGGGCGATCTGATCGGCCATGTAGTTCTGGTGAGCCTCGATCACGTCATCGACGCGGGCCATCATCGCAGCCATCGGGAGGCCGAGCCCGGAGCCGCGCTCGATGAGCCCGGTGTTGCCGCGCTGCACCCGCAGGAGCGAGATCGCGGTCTCGTGGAGGGTCTTGCTGGGGATGGTGCCGCGCAGGACGCAGGCGCCGCCCGGCCGGTTCTCGCGTTCGATCAGGATGACGCGGCGCCCGGCCTTGGCCGCCTGGATGGCGGCCTTCTGGCCGGCGGGGCCGGCGCCGATGACGACGAATTCGAAGTGCTCGCTCTCGCTCACGCCGAGGACTCCACGAGGGCCAGGACGAAGTCACGACGCTCGCGCAGGCGAGCCAGGTCGTCCTGGTAGAGGTTGAGGGCGGCGGCATCGTCCTCCATGTCGGTCGCGCGTTCGGGCTCGAGCACCTCGAGCGCGAGGCCATGGGCGAGTCGGACGGCGCGACAGAGATCGGCGGCGGCGCCGGCGAGCTCGGGAGTGGCCGCGAAGCGGGCGACCGCGGCGAGGCCGGCAGGCAGGCGCCAGGACTCGATCATCTCCGCGGAGGCCGCGGGGACGAACTCGGCCAGGGCGGCCAGGATCTCGTCCGCCTCCACCTCGCTCTCCCCGATCAACTCGCAGATCGCGGGCGCCGCGATGTCCCGCAGCAGTCCGGCGAGGAAGGCCTGTTCGACGTTCTTGCGCCGGAGCCGGGCGACCTCCTGGGAGTAGAAACCGGTGGCCAGGGCGAGGCGGAAGAGCCGACGAACGAGCTCGGCATGGCGGCCGGGAGCGAAGACCCGGCTCTTGAGCGCCGCCGCGACCGCGATGTCGCGCACCCGCGAGAGCCCGAGTCTGGAGACCGCGAGTTGCAGGGAGACGATGGGGACCTCGGGCGCGAGCAGGACCGAATTCGCGACGCGCATGAGATGCGCCATGAGCGACTGGTCGCGCTTGACGACGGCGATCAGGTCGCGCGCCTCGCAGTCGGGATCGCCCGCCAGGGCGACGACCTGGCTCGCGGACTCGGGGAGGAGCGGGATGTCGAGCCGCCCCTTCCCGAGGGCGGCGCGCAGGGACGAATCGAGCGCGCTGGACAAGTCGGACACTCCGTTGGGTCTGATCGCTTCCAATCCTCTGGTTCCCCTATCGGGCGCCGGACCGGCGCCGGCTGAGACCAAATCCCCCGGCGTCGGCCGGCCCCTGAGCCGGGACGGAGGCTCCATGCTCAAACCCATGCAAGGCGGTGACTTGTCGCGATCGCCGGCGGATCAGCCGCGAACCAGGAGCCAGCCGAGCGCGGCCGCGACGAGGTAGGGAGCGAAGATCCAGAGCCGGCCCCGACGCACGAGGCGCAGGAGCAGGGCCAGGGCGAGCGCGCCCACGAGGGCCGCGCTCGCGAAGCCGGCGACCAGGGTCGTCAGGGGCAGATCGAGGGCCCCGATCTCACGGGCCTCGAGGATCACGGCGCCGAGAATCGCCGGTATCGCCATGAAGAAGGAGAAGCCGCCCACCCGCCGCCGTTCACCTCCGGCCAGGAGCCCCGCCGCGATCGTGCTGCCTGAACGCGAGATGCCGGGGAGGATCGCGAGCGCCTGGGCGAGCCCCATGGCGACGGCGATCCGGAGGTCGAGCTCGCGCTCCCGCCTCCGGCGCGCGATCCGCGTGGCGAGGAGCAGGGCGGCGGTCACGAGCAACATGGCGGCGGCCAGAGCGGGTCGCCCGAACGAAGCCTCGACCTCCTCCTTGGCGAGAAGGCCGACGAGGACGACGGGCAGGGTCGCGGGGACGAGCAGGACGAGGGCCCTGAAGGAAGGATCCTCCGCGAAGGAACGACGCCAGCGGCCCCGATCGAGGCAGCGCGGCAGGGCGCCCAGGAGACCGAGGACCTCGGTCCTCATCACCATGAAGACGCTCAGCAAGGTGCCGAGATGCACCACGATCTCGAAGGACGGCGATTCGGCGGGAGCCATTCCCAGGAGATCCCGGGCCAGGACGAGGTGCCCCGAGGAGCTGACGGGCAGAAACTCCGTCAGCCCCTGGACGAGACCGAGCAGGATGGCTTCGCCGAAGTTCATGGTCGTCCCGATGCGTGACCGAAGCCGCCTCCGCGAGGTCCGAGCGGCACAGGGCCGGACGATAACCCGAATCGCCGGCCCCGCCACCCGGATGGCGGTCGAAACGGCGGCCGTGCCTTATTATCCTGCCGGCGCCCGGTCTCTCGCCGGGCAGCCCCAACCGGAGAACCGCCCGTGGCCGCCCTTCATCCCGACATCCTCGACTGCATCGGCAACACGCCGCTCGTCCGCCTCCACTCGGTGAGCCAGGGCATCCGGACGCCGATCTACGGCAAGTGCGAGTTCATGAATCCCGGCGGCAGCGTCAAGGACCGCATCGGCCTGCCGATCGTGCTGGCCGCGGAGGCCGCCGGCGCGATCCGCCCGGGCGGGACCATCGTCGAGGCGACGAGCGGCAACACCGGCGTCGGCCTCGCGATCGCCGCGGCCTGCAAGGGCTACAAGTGCATCTTCACCCTGCCCGACAAGATGAGCGTCGAGAAGATCCGCCTGCTCAAGGCCTTCGGGGCCGAGGTCGTCGTGACCCCGACGGTGCCGCCCGATCACCCCGAGTACTACGTGACGGTCGCGAAGAACATCGTCCACGACACGCCCAACTCCTACTTCGCCAACCAGTTCTACAATCAGGTCAACCCGGAGGCGCACTACGCCACCACCGGTCCGGAGATCTGGAAGCAGACCGAGGGCAGGATCGACGCGCTGGTGGGCGGCCTCGGCACCGGCGGGACGATCAGCGGCTGCGGTCGCTACCTCAAGGAGAAGAACCCCGACATCCTCGTCGTCGGCGCCGACCCGGTCGGCTCCCTGTTCAAGAGCTTCAAGGAGACCGGCGTCCTCGGTCAGGGCGAGGTCTACAAGGTCGAGGGCATCGGCAACGACAAGATCCCGAGCACGACCTGGATGGAGTTCATCGACGAGTTCCGCAGCGTCGATGACAAGAGCTCCTTCGGCATGGCGCGGCGCATCGCGCGCGAGGAAGGCATGCTCGTCGGCGGCAGCTCGGGCACCGCGGTGACCGTGGCCCTCGAGATCGCGCGTGAACTCGACGATCCCGACAAGCGCGTCGTCGTGATCCTGCCCAGCACCGGTGAGCGCTATCTCAGCAAGTTCCTGAACGACGAGTGGATGCGGGAGAACCGCTTCCTGGACGGCCCCGCGACCGACGTGCGCCAGCTCCTGCTCCAGAAGCCGGCCACGGGCCGGGCCGTGATCAGCGCCACGGGCGACATGAGCGTGCAGAAGGTCCTCGACCTGATGGCCATGCACAACATCTCCCAGCTGCCGATCATCGAGAACGGCGAGAGCGTCGGTTCGGTCCGCGAGTCGCGCCTCATGGCCCTGATCATCGAGAAACGGGCGGCCCTGACGGACCGGGTCGGGCAGTTCCTCGACGCGCCCTTCCCCGTCATCGGCGGCAACGAGAACGTCGAGTACGTCTCCCGCCTGCTCGGTCGCGACAACGCGGCCCTCCTGGTGCGCACCGGAGGCGACATCACCGGCATCCTCACCCGCTATGACGTCATCAAGTCCATGTCCGAGTGAGGTTTAACGATTGCGCAACGAAACGAGCCCGCGACCGGAGTCGCGGGCTCGTTCTCGTCTCGTCCTGGGCGACGATCAGGAAGCCGGGTTCTCGACGCGGTTCGGATTCGGCTTGATCTCACCGGCGGCGGGGCGCGGGCCGCCTTCGGTCCGGCTGCGCGGCGGTTCGCCCGCCGCGGGCCGAGCGCTCTTGTCCTGGGGCGGCGCCGGCGCTTCGGTGGCCGACTGGACGCGTTCCTTCATCAGTCGGCCAGCCTTGAAGTGCACGACCGCCTTCGACGGCACATCGACGCGCACGCCGGTACGAGGGTTACGCGCCTTGCGCGCGGCGCGCGTCTTGATCTCGAAGACACCGAACTCGCGGAACTCGAGGCGGTTGCCCTGCGAGAGCTCGTCGATGATCTCGTCGATGAAGGCCTGGATGATCTTCTTGATCACGACCTTCTTCAGCCCGGTCTTCTCCGAGATGCGATAGGCCAGCTCTTTCTTCGTCACAGTGGTCATCCCTGCCCTCCGGCTTCGGTCGTCCGTTCCGCGTTCGGGCTGCAAGGGCCATCCATCGAGGACCATCCACGACTTTCATAAGCCCTTACCAGCACGGACACTATACTTGAGCCTCTCGGCGGGGATCAAACGCTTTCGAGGAATTTGAGCAAAGCGCCCGCCCAGGCCCGCGGCCGGAAGTCTTTGACGAGGAAGGTCTTAGAATCCGCGCCCCGTCGCGACGCCGAACGCCCCCGACAGGGATGCCATAAACCATGAGGAGAAAGGGACTAAGAGAAGAACCGCTGCTCCGCCTCGCCGATCAGACTCAGCACCGCGGCGCGGTCGGGGGCGGCCATGAGGCGATCCCGGAGCTCCTCGTCCGTGAACAATCTGACCGTCCGGGCGAGGAGCTCCACGTGGAGATCCCGGCCCCGGGCCTCGTCCGGATAGACCAGCATCAGGACGAAGCGGGCCGGGCGGCCGTCGAGGCTCGCGAAATCCAGGCCGCCGGGGATGAGCGCCAGGCTCCCCAGGCTCGGCGCGCCGGGCGGCAGGAGCCCGTGCGGCAGGGCGATGCCTCGTTCCAGGCCGGTCGTGATCTGGTTCTCGCGGTCGTGGACCCGGCGAACGAGTTCGTCGAGACTGAGTTCCCAGTCGCCGCGGGCCGCGTAGAGAGCCGCGGCCATGCCGCCCAGCAGTTCCCACTTGTCCCGGACCGGAGGATCGATGAGGACCGTGGATTCGGTGATCAGGGGACGAAGGAGCATGATCCGGCGGTCCTGCAACATGGTGGGCGGAGTCTACCAGAGGGGCGGTCGAGAGTCCCCTTCGGAGCCCCGCTTCAGCGCGGCCCGGGATCGGTCGAACAGGAATGGCGGCGCGAATGAAAATCCAGTCGCTGCCGAGGAATAGAGACGACCGACCTTCGTCAGAAGAGGCCCCGGAACACTATTTTCGGCATCGACGTTCCCGTAGAATACCGACGCCTTCGAAGAGCGGGAATCCGACGGAGACCTTGTGAGATGAGAATTTACGGCAGCCAGGCCCTCGTTTTCGGCCTGCTGATCCTCTGCCTCGCCCCGGTGCATGCCCAGAACGGGGACGAGGAGACTCAGCCCGAACCCATCAAGGTGGAAGACCGGACCTATACCTTCGCCATCGGCAAGGAGGGCATGAAGTTCGAGGCCTTCGTCGATCTGGCGGCGCGGCTGACCGACAAGGCCTTCGTCTACGACAACCGCCGGCTGAACGGCCAGAACAAGACGATCAACATGATCGGCGTGAAGAAGGTCAAGGAGGAGGACCTGATGAGCTTCCTCCAGACGCTC
>JBFIHP010000099.1:0-8525 GCA_041601735.1 Planctomycetota bacterium
CCGTTGGCCGCGCCCGCGAAGACGAAGGGCTGGGCCTTCCAGTCCTTCACGCCGTCGAGCAGCTGCTGGTAGTGGCGACGGGCCTCGTCGATCTTGCCCGAGGCGACCATGAGCTCACCGGTGACGACGAGCGCTCGCTGCCGGAGCTCCTCGTTGGCGATCGATCCCGAAACCTGGCCGAGGTGGGCCGTGGCGTCTGCGGTCTTCTTCTGGGCGATCAGGGCACGGACGCGGCCGAGGTCGGCGACGACCTTGTGGCGCGTGGCCCAGTTCTGGGTCTTGGCCTGGTCCGAGACGCCGGCGAAGGCCTGCTCGGCCCCGGCGAAGTCGCCGAGCCCGTAGAGATCCTCGGTCTCCTGCAGGATGATCTCGGGGAGATAGGGGCTCTTCGGCGCGAGCGCGCGGAGCGCGGCAGCCTCCTTCACGGAGTCGTCGAAGGCGCCGATGCGCCGGTAGGAGGCCCAGAGGTAGTAGTGAGCCTGTTCGGCGGCCCAGGCCTGCGAGTCCTTGAGATCCGACTCGAGCAGGGTCAGGAAGCCCTCGATCGCGCCGCGATGATCGCCGTTGCGGAAGGCGAGCCGGGCGTCCTCGTAGCCGGTGGGCGGGCGGTCGTACTCGACCGAGACGATGTCGTTGGCGTCGAAACGGCGCTGACCGGTGCGCAGCTTCACGTCGAGCGCGCTCCAGGTGTACTCGTTGATCGTCACCCCGCTCTCTTCCTTCTGCTCGCCGCGCGAGTTGACGATGACGATGGTTCCCCTCGGCTTCGGTTGCGCGAAGGCGAGTCCGGAGAGGACGGCCAGAAGGCTGACGATGATGATGCTGCGCGCGGCGATTCTCATGAACGAAACCTCAGGGATGCCGGGCGGACGGGCTTGCAAGAACCCGCCGCCAAGGGGTTTATCGCCGGGGCTGGGCCGGCGGGGTCGCTACGGTAAGAAGGGCCATCGGGGCTGTCAAGCAAGGCCCGGAACGTCCTGCCGCGGCGAGGGTTCGGGAAATCCGCGCCGGGGCTCGGCGGGCGCCGGGTCCGGGCAAAAGAATAGCGTCAAGGCTTTCGTCTTGACGCTATCCACGAGCCCTATTAGCACCTTTTTCCCAGGGCTATAGGCGGGCGACCGGCCGGAAACGGCACAAAAAAGACGCCCTGTCTCGGAATAAGACGGTCCGCCCGCGAACGCGGGCGGCGCGTGGGAGGCGACCGATGAGCAGAGGCGATGCGAGCACGGGGTTCTCGATCCGAGCGGAGGAACTCGTCTGGCGTTCGATGAGCCCCGGCATCGAGACGGCCCCCCTCCACAAGGACCGCGAGCGCGACCTGGGCATGATGCTCCTGCGCTTCTCGCCCGGCGCCCGGGCTCCGCGGCACATCCATCCCGAGGGCGAGCAGTACTACGTCGTCTCCGGAACGATCGAGGACGAGACGGGCAGCTACGGTCCGGGCTCCTTCGTCCACCACCCGCCCGGCAGCGTCCACGAGCCCGCGAGCCCGGACGGCGCCCTCGTGCTCGTGAGCTGGTTCGGCCGCCTCCGCGTCTACGAGGACGGCTGATCCCGATACGGTGCCAGGCACTTTCCGCTGCGGCGCGGAGCGGGCTCGGGAGCGATCAGGTCAGGCGCCGCGGCAGAAAGGTCCAGGCACCGTATGGGGATCAGCCGTCCTCGCCCGCATCGGGCTGATCGTCGATCTCCTCGGGCGCCAGGATGGCGCAGGCTACGACGCGGTCCTCGCCCTTCAGGCGCATGAGCCGGACGCCCTGGGTGTCGCGGCCCATGGAGCGGATCTCGGCGACCGGCGAGCGGACGATCATGCCGCGCTCGGAGATGAACATCAGGTCCTCGTTCTCGGCCACCGAGAGGACCGAGACGACGCGGCCGTTGCGCTCGCTCATCTTGATGTTGCGGACGCCGCTGCCGCCGCGCGACTGCAGACGGTAGTCGCTGAAGGGCGTGCGCTTGCCGTAGCCGTACTCGCAGACCGTGAGCAGGTTGCGCTCCTCCGAGCCCTTGACCATGCCGACGACGACGTCGTCCTCGGACTTGAACTTCAGGCCGCGAACGCCGCGGGCCGTGCGGCCCATGGGTCGCACGTCCTTCTCGTTGAAGCGGACGGCCTGGCCCTTCGCGGTGGCGAGGACGATCTCGTCCTCGCCGTTGGTGATGACCGCACGGACGAGGCGATCGCCCTCGTCGAGATTGCAGGCGATGAGACCGGCGGTGCGGACGTTGGAGAAGGCCGAGAGCGGGGTCTTCTTCACGTAGGCGTTCGCGGTGACCAGCATGAGGTAGCGGTCATCGTCGAACTCCCGCGTCTTCAGGATCGAGGTGATGTTCTCGCCCTCCTGCAGCTGGAGCAGGTTGACGATGGCGCGGCCGCGGCTGGTGCGCGCGGCCTCGGGGATCTGGTAGACCTTCAACCAGTGCAGGCGGCCGCGATCGGTGAAGAAGAGGAAGTAGTCCTTCGTCTGGGCGACGACCACGCGCTCGAGGAAGTCGCCGTCCTTCAGGTCGGCGGCCGTGATGCCGGTGCCGCCGCGCGACTGGCTGCGGTAGGTCGAGGTCAGCGTGCGCTTGATGTAGCCGCTGTGCGAGACCGTGACGACGACGTCCTCGTCGGCGATCAGGGACTCGTCCTCGATGTCGGTCTCGATCATCTCGATGGCGGTGCGACGGGCGTCGCCGTGCTTCGCCTTCAGCTCCTCGAGATCGTCGATGATCATGCCGTGGACGATGGTGACGTCGGAGAGGATCTCGCGGTAGCGCGCGATGTCGGCACGGAGCTGGGCGTACTCCTCCTCGAGCTTGTCCACCTCGAGGCCCGTGAGCCGCGAGAGGCGCATCGCGAGGATGGCGTCGGCCTGGCGCTTGGAGAGCGCGAATCGCTCGATGAGGGCGTCGCGGGCGGCATCCGGGCTCGCCGACTCCTTGATGATCTTGACCACCTCGTCGATGTTCTGGACCGCGATGCGCAGGCCCTCGACGATATGGCAGCGCTCCAGCGCGCGGCGCAGCATGAAGCGCGTGCGGCGCTGGATCACCTCGACCCGATGGTCCCTGTAGGCGATCAGGAGGTCCTTCAGACCGAAGGTCCTGGGGCGGCCCTTGTCGAGGGCCAGCGTGTTGATGCTGAAGCTGCTCTGGAGCGGCGTGTGCTTGTAGAGCTGGTTGATGATCAGCTCGGTGTTCTCGCCCTTCTTGATCTCGAGCACGAGCCGGAGGCCGGCCTTGCGGTCGGTCTCGTCGTTGGCCCGGGTGATGCCGCGGATCACGCCGTCGGCCATCAGGTCCTTGAGCCGCTCGAAGATCGTGTTCGGGTTGACCTGATAGGGCAACTCCGTGATGACGATCCGCTCCTTGTCGCCCCGGCCGCTCTCGATCGCCACCTTGCCGCGGATCACGATCTGGCCGCGACCGGTCTTGAAGGCGCGCACGATGCCGTTCCGGCCGCAGATGATGCCGCCGGTGGGGAAGTCCGGGCCCGGGATGATGCCGAGCAGCTCGGCGAGCTCGATCTCGGGGTTGCGGATGACGGCGATGATCCCGTCGCAGACCTCGGTCAGGTTGTGCGGGGGGATGCTCGTCGCCATGCCCACCGCGATGCCCTGCGAGCCGTTGCAGAGCAGATTCGGGAAGCGGCCGGGCAGGACGGTCGGCTCGTTGCGCGTGTCGTCGTAGTTGGGGATGAAATCGACGGTGTCGCGGTTGATGTCGTCGAGGAGATCGACGGCCGGCGGCTTCATCCGCGCCTCGGTGTAACGCATGGCCGCCGGAGGCGAGCCGTCCACGAAGCCGAAGTTACCCTGCGGGTCGATCAGCTGGTAGCGCATGTTGAAGCCCTGGGCCATGCGCACGAGCGTGGGATAGACGGACTGGTCGCCGTGAGGGTGGTAGTTGCCCGTGGTGTCGCCGACGATCTTGGCGCACTTCCTGAACTTCGATCGGGGACCGAGGTTGAGGTCGTTCATCGCCACCAGGATGCGGCGCTGCGAGGGCTTCAGGCCGTCGCGCACGTCGGGGAGCGCCCGCTGGATGATGACGCTCATCGCGTAGGAGAGGTAGGACTCCTTCATCTCCTGGTCGAGGAGCTGCTCCCGGACGTTCAGCTGGAGGTCCGGGCTCTCGGAGTCGCGCGAGTCGGGAGTGTTGTCGGCCATGGTCGCTCGCGCCCGCGGGACGCGTCATTCCTTCTTCGGTCGAGGGCGGGCGCCGGACCCTCGAGAGGGCGGTCGCGCGACCAGGACGGGAGTTCGAACGGGCTTCGCCAGGCGATCCGGAACGGGGCCCCGAGAGGGCGTCTTTCCGGGCTCGCGAGGATGGCACCAATCTAACGGATTCCCGGCCATGATCAAGCCCGGCCGGGCGCTCACAAGGCTTTGCGGGGTCGATATTTAGTGGCGCTCGCCGGGGCTCTCGGACGGGCCGAGGGCGAGCAGGGCCGCGCGCTTCCAGCCGCGCTCCAGATCGGCCGTCAGCGAGGCGACATCCGCGGCCTCGATCGGGCCCTCAGCGGCCCGTCGAGCGAGCTCGGCGAGCGCCCGATCCTCGGGCCGATCGCTCGCCGGCAGGGGACCGGGCGTGACCGCCGGAGGCAGGCGCCCGAGGCGCCTCGCGAGCTCCTCCAACCCCCGCATGAAGGCGAGGTCCTTGCGTTCGCGAACCACCTCCTCGTGGTCGGCGCCCACGAGCTCGACGATGGGCTTCAAGGCATCCTCGGCCTGTCGGAGCGGCGCGAGCATCCGGGCGATCCGGCCCTGGCCGGCCTCCTGCTGGGCCTCGAGGACCGCCGCGTTGTAGATCGGGATGGGCCCGTCGAAATCGTCGAGATGCTCCTTCATCCTCCGCAGGGCGGGCTCGGCGGCCGCGAAGTCCTCGGCCTTCTGGTAGGCCGCGGCCTGGATGGTCCAGAGCTGGGCCCGCATCCGGTATCCCGGATCATCGAGCCCCTGCCCCAGCCGCTCCTCGAGGCGCTCCAGGGCCGCGCCGGCGAGCGTCGCGTCCTCGGCCTCCTGGGCGAGCTGGATGTCGCGGCGGATCGTTCCCTCCGCCAGCTCCAGCGGCAGGGTGAGCGCCCAGACCAGGAGCGGTAGGAAGAAGAAGAGGTAGACGCTCCGGCGCAGGCGTTTCACCCGCTGGCCGAAGGCCGTCCGGACGGCCCCGTCCTTGAAGTAGGTGTCGATGAAGGCGAGACGCTGTTCGATCGAGGGGTGGGTCAGGCCGCCTTCGCGCATCCGCTTGGGATGGAGCCGGCCGAGTTCGGCCAGCGAGCGCTTGATCGGCCCCGGATCGCCGAGGATCTCGCCGGAATAGACGTCCGCCTCGGTCTCCCAGGTGCGCATCAGCGGGGCGAAGACGAGGAGAAAGAAGAGCGGAAGGGCGAGGAGCCCGAGCAGGCCCACGAACCAGCCCTCGTCGTCCCCGAATCCGCCGCTGCCCAGGACCTGGAGCATGAGCGAGAAGCCCAGCATGAGGGCCATGTTGAGCAGGATGTGGCCGCGCTTCGAATGCGCCATCTCGTGGGCAAAGACGCCGCGAAGGTCTTCGACGGAGAGCTTCTTCATGATCGCGTCGGTCAGGAAGACGTAGCGCATCCGACCGAGGACGCCGACGAAGAGCGCGTTGATGATGCGGTCGTGGGTCTCGGCGACCCGGATGTCGAGAAACTCGAAGCGACCCTCGCGCGCCACCTCGTCGAGGCTCCGGCGCAGCGGTCCCGGCTCGAGCGGGCGACTGCGCAGCGCCAGGCGCATGAAGAAGGGCGAGAAGATGACGATCACGGCCGCGGTCAGAAGGCCCGCCAACAGCTCGAGGCTCGGGAAGGCAGCCAGCAGATTGCCGGTCGTGGGTCGCGAGGCCGCGAAGTTGAGGCTGCTGAAGACGAGACAGGGCAGCGTCGGCAGGACCAGGATGCGGATGTGGAAGGCCAGATAGGAGGGGAGCGGCCAGGGGTCGCTCTCGAGCGCTTCCTTCACCTCCCTGCGGGCGGCGAGCCAGGAGACGTGGACCAGGAAGAAGGGCAGGAAGAGCAGAAGCGCCGGAGCGAGCCAGAGGTCGCCCAGGCCGAGGGTCTCCTGCACGTAGCGCGACCAGCCGAGGTGGAGGGTGGCGAGCAGGCCGAGAACCTGGAGGAGAACGAGGAGAAAGGGCCGGCTCCGGACCCCCGCTTCGCCCCGTGCGGCCTGGCTGATGACGAGATCGCGGCCGTAGCGCGCCATCGTGCGCTGCGCGAGGTGGAAGGCGGCGACGTAGACGATGGGCGGCAGCCAACCCAGGCTGGTCGAGAATCCGGTTTCGGGTCCGTAGGCCGAGACCACGAGGGCGGCCATGATGAAACCGAGGATCCCGACGAGCATCTCAGATCTTCCTGGTGTTCGCGAAGTGCATCTTGGCGACCTTCTCGAGGACCCCGCGGCCCTGCGTCGCCACCAGCCGACGAGCCGTCGCATCGACGTTGCCGCCCGCTCCCTTCGGCAGGGTAAGTCCAAATTCGCGGCCGAGAAACTCGAGCTTCCTTCCGAAGGTCTCCGAGGCCAGGATCGAGGCCGCTCCGACGGCGGGAAAGGACTCGGCACGGGTCTCGAGGATCAGCTTGCAGGCCCGCGCTCGTTCCTTGAAGTGCCGGCGCAAGGGACCTTCCTCGCAGAACTTGTCTACGATGACCACCTGGGCGTCGGTCTTCTCGAGAACGCGCTCCAGCGCCGTTCCGTGGCACCAGGCGAGAAGCGCGTTGAGGTTGCCGAACTTCTCGTAGAGTGCGTTGTAGCGTTCGGGGCCCACGACGACGACCTCGTGCACCAGGGTCTCGCGAATGACCCGGGCGGCGGCGCGAATCGCGCCGGCGGTCATCTTCTTGCTGTCGCCGATGCTGGTGGTCTCGAGCAGGGAAGCGTGTTCCGGGCCAAAGGCGACCGCCGCTACGACGAGGGGGCCGAAGTAGTCGCCCTTGCCCGATTCGTCGGAGCCCACGCAGAGCTCGGGCGTCTCGAGGAGGTGCTCCATCGCGACGTCCTTCTGCTCGTGGCCCGGGAGGTGGTTGGCCACGAACTGATCGGTACCCTTGCCCTGGACGACGCATTTCCCCGACTTGTAGACCACGACGTTGACCCCCTCGCCCTTGGCGGCGAAGAGGGCGTGCGCGACCTCGCGGGTCTCGAAACCTCCGGAGAAAACGTGCGCTTTCAGCCTCGAGATCTCATCATCGCGGAGTGATGCTACGAATGTCATCGAAGGACGCTTCTCCCGGCGCGGTCGGAGCAGGTGGGATCGGCGGCAGCCTCGCGGCGGCAGGCGCCGATCCGGGCTCCCGCCGCGCACCGCCATGGCCGAGGCAGGTTAGGCAAGCGCCATCCTGGCCGCAAGCAGCGCTCGCGGCTCTCCTCCTGCTGCTCGCTCTCGGGGGCCTCGCGCGCGGCCAGGAGACCCTGAGCGGCGCGGCGATCGAGATCCGCCACCCCTCGGGCATGGAGGGCGCGGCCGCTCGCGTCCTCGAGGTCTATCCCCGCCTGAAGGAGGAGGTCGAGACGAGACTCGGCCTGCGCTACACGCGCAAGCTCGACATCTGGCTCGAACGCAGTCACGCGGACTTCAACGCCCGCATCACGGCGCTCGGCGGCGGTCCGAAGCCCGAGCACGTCGCGGCGGTCGCCTTCCCCTATCACGACGTCGTCGTCATGAAGGCCGACGCCTGGCGGCGCGGCGCGCCCAGGGCCTTCGAGGTCACCTTCCAGCACGAGATCGTGCACTGCCTGCTCGGCGAGCTCCGTCGTCGTCACCCCGAGATGACGTTGCCGACCTGGCTCGACGAGGGCATCGCGCAGTGGGCCAGCGAGGCCGTCTTCTTCGGCTCGCCCGACCTTCTCGCCCAGGCGATCCGCCAGGGCTCGCTCATCCCCTTCGAGGAGCTGCGTCGCGACTTCCCCGACCAGGAGGGCGCCTCCGCCCTGGCCTACGCGCAGAGCCACTCGCTGGTGCGCTTCATCGCGGAGCGCGGCAATCCGACGGGCCGCAAGAACAACATCCAGGGCCTGCTCCTCCAGCTCATGGACGGCAGCGAGGTCGAGGACGCCGTCCGCGCCGTCACGGGTCTCGGCTTCGACGAGTTGGAGAAGGTCTGGGAGGGCGAGACCGGCGCCGCCCTGCCCTTCTCGCTCCGCGACGTTCCCGAGATGGTCTTCGGCATCGCGATCTTCGTCCTGGCCCTGCTCGCCTTCAGCGTTCAGCGGGTCCGTCGAGCACAACGCCTCGCGCAGTTCGAGGCCGAGGAGCGCGCCCAGCTCGCGCTCGAGGCGGACCCGGAGACGGAGGCGGAGAGGACGCCGGCGCCGCAGGGTCGCCTCGGTCGCATCCACGACTTCTGGAAGGACCGCCCGAAGGATCGCGACGACGCGCCCTGACCGTCGCGCTTGGAGCGCCAGGAGCGCCGCTCTGACAGAGCGGCATTCCCGGCTCCACGAGCACCGACGGCCGGTCTCTCTGACCGGCGCTCCTGGAGCGCCGCAGGAGCGCCGCTCTGACAGAGCGGCATTCCG
>JBFIHP010000100.1:0-8483 GCA_041601735.1 Planctomycetota bacterium
ACTCGCGTAGAAGCAGATCGGTCCCGCGCCCCGGCGGAAAGTGCCTGGCCCGGTATGTCGGCTCGACCGCATCTCCCTGACCCGACGGCAGCCATGCGTTGATTCAAGGCCGCAGGCTGCTGCAGGTGACTCAAGTGCACAGGCAGGAGTCGGCTCGGAGTCCTGCGGGTCGTGCCCCGCCTCTCGCATCGGGCGCGGAGCCACGACCGGTCGCGGCCGCTGCGGAGAACTGCGCGCACGACTTCGAGTCCATCCGGGGATTTCCCCCGACCGGGACGCGCCAGCTCGCGAGTTGAGAAAGGAACCGCTCGAACAATCCGGTCGAGGGGCGGACGACCGGCGAATTGCGGTCCCGAGAGCCCATCCGGCACGGCTTTGGCTGAAGCCCGGGGTTACGCGAGACCGGTTCTCGCGGCGGCCCGGTAATCCGGGCCGTCAAGGTCGTTTCGGCCCCCGGTCGCGCACGAGGGAAACTCTCTGGAGACAACGACATGCACAGGACCATGAAGCTCCTGGTCTTCGCCCTCCTCGCTCTGAGCGCCATCGGCCTGCGCGCCCCGGCTCAGAACGATCAGGATCTGCGAGACGAGCTGCGCCGGGTCAACGCGGAACTGCGCCGGATCAGCAGCAATCAGGACGCCCTGGCCGCCGAGAACCAGCGTCTGGCCGTCGCCAACGCCGAGCTGAAGCGCCGCCTGGACTCCGGCGAGGTCGCCACGAGCGACCTGGAGGCCTCGATCAACGCGCTGTCGGGCGAACTCGACTATGCCGCCGGCACGACGGTCAACTCGAATGCCAACCCGGTCACGCTCACCGGAATGTTCCGGACCCGCGGCGGCTTCACCGCCGATCGCGACTTCGGCATCGACGGCAACGACATCGCCGACGACACGGGCACCTTCGTCGATGCCCGCGTCGATATCGGACTCACCTACGAGCTGTCGCGCAACGTGACGGCCCACTTCTCGCTCATCGCGAACGGGCTCTGGGAGAACAGCGACACCGACGCCGGCTCGGGCCGGCTCTCCGACGTCGACATGTACGAGGGCTGGGTCCTGCTGGACAAGCTCTTCGGTCGCGACGAGATCGGCACCCGCGCCGGCCGCCAGGAGATCGTCCTCGGTGACGAGTTCCACTTCGGCAACAACGAGTTCTTCGGCGGCGAGACGCACGACGCCGCGCTCGTCTGGTGGGGCCAGAAGGAATTCTCGCTGACCGCGATCCTCGCGAAGATGGCGATCGACGACAACTACTCCGCCCGCAACCACCCCTACAACCCCTATCTCAGCGGCGGCGGCTACGACGACGACGAGTTCTACGCCCTCTACTTCACCTACAAGAACATCGAGAACCACGTCATCGATCTCTACTGGGTCTACTTCCGTGGTGAGTTCGGCGGCTCCGTGGGGACGCTCGGCAATGCGCTTTCCGACGGCGATTCCGACGTGCACGCGATCGGCATCCGCATCGCGGGCGTCTTCGACGTCGCCGAGGGCCTCGACTACAAGGCCGAGTTCACCTACGAGACCGGAGATCTCGACGCCCTCGGACTCGACGTCTCGAACTTCGCGGTCGAAGTGGGGCTCGGCATCACCTTCGATGCCGACAACAAGTTCCGCATCTTCGCGCGCTTCCTCTTCGTCGAGGGCCCCGACGGCAACGATGCCGGCTTCATCACGCCCTATCCGGATCGCCACAACAACGTCAACTGGGACGACCATACCGCGATCCAGGCCCGCTACGGCCTGATGGACATCATCCCGATGATGAACGTCATGACCGGCCAGATCGGCTTCACGGTCAATCCGAGCGCCAGCTGGCAGTTCGGCGCGACCTTCCTCGCCGCCTGGCACGACGAGGACGTGCTCACCACCGATGCCCAGTCGGAGGACGGCATCGGCTACGAGATCGACCTGTTCGCCCACTATCGTCACAGCGACGAGACGACGATCAGCTTCGGCGTCGGCGTCTTCCTGCCCGAGGACGGGGCTCCGCTCTACGGCGGCGGCTTCGCCGGGAGCAGCGAGGACGACCCCGCCTTCCTGATCTTCGTCCAGTCCCTGACCTCCTTCTGATCCGGCGGCGCGGGCCCCCTTCCTGAAACAAGCCCGCACGCGCGACACCCGGCCCGCCCGGCCTTCACCCGGGCGGGCCATCTTCTTGCCCCGAGGTCGCGGACGATTTGCGGTCCATGAAAAGGACCGGCGCCGCCCTTCTCTTCGGGCGACGCCGGTCACGACGAGGGACCTCTCGGTCCGGATCTCAGACGGTCGAACGGGCGGCCTCGGTGCCCGGGACCGGCTCGACCGCGACGACGAAGGAGCGCCCGGTCCTGAGACCGACCGTCCACCAGGCGAGCGACGCCACGCCGGCGAGGAAGACGGTGTCGCCGATCAGACGCATCCAGCGCAAGGTCTCCATGAGCGGGGTCTGGAGGAAGTCCGCCGAACGGGCGTACCAGAGCCCGGTCTCGATGCTGGCATAGGTCTGCATCAGGCCGATCGGCAGGAGGCTCAGGATCACCATCAGGGAGAGGCCGCCGTTCATCGCCCAGAAGGCGAACTTGAGCGGCCGCTCGTTCCAGACACGGTCACCGGAGAGCCGCCGGAAGATCACCAGGATGAGGCCGAGCGAAAGCAGTCCGTAGACTCCGAAGAGCGCGGTGTGCCCGTGGACCGGAGTCGTGTTCAGGCCCTGCATGTAGTAGAGCGCGATCGGCGGATTGATCAGGAAGCCGAAGAGACCGGCGCCGACGAGGTTCCAGAAGGCGACGCCGACGAAGAAGTTGATCGGCCAGCGGTAGCGACGCGCCCAGCTCGCGAGCCGCCCCGCCCGCAGGGTCTCGAAGGCCTCGAAGCCGATCAGGACGAGCGGCACGACCTCGAGGGCCGAGAAGCTCGCGCCGATCGCCATCACCGAGAGCGGCGAGCCGCTGAAGTAGAGGTGGTGCGCCGTCCCCGGGATTCCGCTGATCAGGAAGATCGAGGTCGAGAACAGCGAGGCCCGGGTGGCCGAGCTGAAGCGGACGAGCCCGAGCGTCGCGAAGAGGAAGGCGAGGGCCGCGGTGGCGAAGACCTCGAAGAAGCCCTCGACCCAGAGGTGGACCACCCACCAGCGCCAGTACTCGGCGATGCTGAGGTGCGTCCGCGCACCGAAGAGCAGACCGGCGGTGTAGAAGAGGCCGATGGCGATCGTCGCGCCGGTGAAGAGGAGCTTCAGCGAGCGATTCTCCCGTCCCCGCGCGAGCGCCGGCCACATCGCCCGGAGCATGAGGACGAGCCAGAGCACGACGCCCACGATCAGCAGGATCTGCCAGAAGCGACCGAGATCGACGTACTCGTAGCCCTGATGACCGAACCAGAAGCCGACGTCGAGCGAGAGCTTCTGGTGGATCGAGAAGGCCTCGCCGGCGAGCGAACCGGTCACGACAACGAGAAGCGCGCCGAAGAGGACGTTGACGCCCAGCCGCTGGAAGCGCGGCTCGCGCCCGCCGATGACCGGAGCGAGGAAGAGCCCCGCGCCGAGAAAGGCGGTCGCGATCCAGAAGAGCGCGGTCTGGATGTGCCAGGTACGCGCGAGCGGATAGGGGAGCCACTCGGCGAGGGGGATGCCGAAGAAGGCCTGACCCTCCACCGTGTAGTGGGCCACGATCGCGCCGAGGATCACCTGGACCGAGAAGAGCGCGACGACGATGTAGGCGTACTTGGCCACCGCCTTCATCGACGGGGTCAGCGTGACCCGACCGAGCGGGTCCTCGCTCGGAGCCTGGAGCGGCTCCTCGTCGCGGTCGCGGAAGGCCTTCCACCAGACCAGGGTGCCGATGCCGGCGAGGAGGATGATCACGGACAGGATCGACCAGAGGACGTTGGCGCTGCTCGGTTCGTTGTCGATGAGCGGCTCGTGCGGCCAGTTGTTGGTGTAGGTGACGGCCGAGTCGGGTCGTTCGGTCGCGGCGGCCCAGGCGGTCCAGAAGAAGAAATCGGTGAGGCGTTCGAGACGCTCCGGATCGCGGAGGACGCCCTCCTGCATCGCGTAGGCCTCGCGCAGGTCGCGGTACTCGTAGTCGTCGGAGAAGAGCCCGCGATAGTGGGCCGCGGTGCGCCGGACGGCCTCGACCCGGTCCGCGCTCAGGACGAGGCGGTCCGCCTTCGCGTCGAAGGCGTTGGTCCGCATCTCGTCGCGGAGGCGGCGCTCGAGGACGGCCCGGTCGTCGGCGCCGAGATCGTCGAAGGCGCGGCCCTGCTCGCGGCGACTCCAGATGTCGAGGAGCGACATGCACTCGCGATGCAACCAGTCGGCGGTCCAGTCGGGAGCCTGGTAGGCGCCGTGTCCCCAGATCGAGCCGATCTGCTGGCCGCCGGCGCTCTGCCAGGCCTGCTGACCGTCGAGGATGCTCTCCCGGGTCATGAGGAGCGTGCCGTCTTCCGACACGATCTCGCCGGGGAGCGGCGGGGCCTGGCGATAGACCTCGCGCCCCGTGAAGCCGAGGATGCCGAAGCCGATGACGAGGACCAGGGCGAGCCCGATCCAGAGTTTGCGGTAGGAGATGCTGCTTTCGATCCGGTCGGTCATGGTTGTCCCTCGTTGTGACGATCCCGCGACCTCGCGAGATCAACCGCGACGAAGCACAGCCCGTGCCGAACCATAAACGGCCGCCAAACAGCGCCTTGAAGCGATTGTTGTATTTTCGACATCGCCTGGCCCGTTGTCACCTGCACAACGTTGATGTAATAGTGACAGCATGAGTGAACTAGCCGGCATCCGGGCCATCGCCCTCGATCTGACCCGCTCCCTCGGCTCCGAGGATCGACACCAGCGATTCCTCGACGCACTGGCCGCCGCGATCCCGAGCGACGCCTCCTGTCTCCTCCGACTCGACGGCGACGAGCTGCGGCCGGTCGCCCAGCGCGGCCTCGTGCCCGAGGTCGCGGGCCAGCGCTTCCGGCTGATCGACCACCCGCGTCTCGCGGCGATCTGCGCGGCCGCGGACCCGGTGCGATTTCCGGCCGGTTCGAAGCTCCCCGACCCCTTCGACGGCCTCGTGGCCGGCGACGCCATCGACGTGGAGCACATCCATGCCTGCATGGGCTGCGCGCTGCGCGTCGATGAGGAGCTGGTGGGGGCCCTGACCTTCGACGCTCTCGATCCCCGGGCCTTCGACGACCTCGACCCGGTCTACCTCGCCACCCTCGGCGCGCTCGCCGCGGCGATGATGTGGACGAGCGCGCTGATCGAAGCGCTGGAGAAGCGGGCCAGCAAGGAGGGCATGCTCGCCCGCGAGCTGATGCGCGACGACCGCCGCCGGGCCACCGAGGAGTTGCTCGGCACATCGACCGCGATGGCCAAGCTCCGGCGCGACATCGAGCTGGTCGCCTCGACCGATCTCCCGGTGCTGGTCACCGGCGAGACCGGGACGGGCAAGGAGCTGATCGCGCGCGCCCTGCACGCCGCCTCCGCACGATCGGATCGGGCCATGATCCGGGTCAACTGCGCCGCCCTGCCCGATTCGATGGCCGAGAGCGAGCTCTTCGGCCACCTCAGGGGCTCCTTCACCGGAGCCGACCAGGACCGGGCGGGCAAGTTCACCATCGCCGACGGCGGGACCCTCTTCCTCGACGAGATCGGCGAACTGCCGCTCGCGCTCCAGCCGAAGCTCCTGCGCGCGATCCAGGAGGGCGAGATCCAGCGCATCGGCGAGGACCGCGCGGCGCGCGTGGACGTCAGGATCGTGGCCGCGACGAATCGCGATCTGGCCGTCGAGGTCGCGGCGGGACGCTTCCGCGAGGATCTCTACCACCGGCTCGCGGTCTATCCGTTGCGCGCCCCGGCGCTGTCGGAGCGCAGAAGCGACATCCCGCTCCTGATCGGCCACTTCGTCGAGAGCGCCCGGCGTCGCTTCGGACTGGCCGAGGTGCGCATCGACCCGATCCTGCGGGATCAGCTCCAGAAGGCGCCCTGGTCCGGGAACGTGCGTGAGCTGGAGAACACGATCACCAGGCTCGTCCTGGAGGCGAGCGCCGGCCGCGGGGCGAAGGCGAGAGTCCGGTTGAGCGCAGGGGCCAGGAGCCCCGGGATCGGGGAGGAGGTCGCGGCCGAGACGATCGCCGATCCGACCGCGGAGGAGGGCTTCGACCTGAGACAGGCCGTCCGCGACTACCAGCGGCGGCTGATCAGGCGAGCGGTGGCGGAGACGGGAGGGAACTGGGCCGCCGCGGCCAGACGCCTGGGCCTGGACCGCGGCAACCTCTTCCACCTCGCCAAACGGCTCGGGCTGCGCTGAGCGCGCTGCGGCGCGGCCCGAGGCGGCCGATCAGTGCTGGTGACCGCCCGGGCCGTGGGGGTGGCCGTGCTCGAGCTCCTCGGCGCTGGCAGCGCGCATCTCCATGACCTCGATGGCGAAGTTCAGGGTCTTGCCGGCCAGGGGATGGTTCGGGTCGATGAGCACGTGCTCGTCCTCGACCGCGGTGACCCAGACCGTCATGGTCTGGCCGTCGGGACCGTGGGCGCTCAGCGGCATGCCGACCTGGATCTCGAGGTCCTGGGGCATGACGTCCTTCGGGACCTTCTGCTCCATGCCCTCCATGCGGGGTCCATAGCCCTCTTCGGGGCTCACGGCCACGTCGAAGCTCTCGCCGGCTTTCTTGCCGGCGAGCTCCTTCTCGAGGCCCGGAACGATGTTCTGGGCGCCGTGGAGGTAGAGGAGCGGCTCGCGACCGCGCGAGCTGTCGACGGCATTGCCGTCGTCGAGGGTGAGGGTGTAGTGGATCGAGACGACCATGTCGTCGGCGATGACGTCGTTGGCACTCACGGAAGAGTTCTCCGATGAACCGCCCACGACGGGGTCGAACCGACGATCCCGGACTCAGACGGCAATTCAGGCGAATGATCGATCCTATCGCCTCGGGCCGCGCGGGGCCAGCCGCCGCCGCTGCAAGTGCTGCGAACGTCCGGACGGCGCTTTACAAGTCTTGAAACGAACCGTATTCTCACGGCTGTCGGTCGCCGGGTTCCTTCTGTGGTGGTTCGAACCCGCTCGAGCGTTCAAGCGACGCATCGCCTGCAACACTGCGATCGACATCATCAACATAGGTAACCGGCAAGACCGCAGCGCCCGCGGTCCGTCGTGTCCGCGTCCGCACGCGGTCCGGCGGTCCAGGCGCCACGTGGAGAGGGATCGACATGCACCCGGCCATCGAAACCGAAGTGGGCATCCGCCCGATCACCCGTCTCGAAACCCCCGAGAACCCGCGCCTGAACGGCCTCGATGCCGAGACCTTCAGCGCCGGAGAGAGCCTCATCCTGCGCCTCGTCGCCCGGATGGAGGAGATGCGGACGACCATCGACGCGCTCCGCTCGGAGGTCGCCCTCCTGCGCGAGGACCGCGAGGCGGCGGTCTTCGAACGCGAGATCCACGACGGTACGCGCCGGAGTTTCCGCATCCTGCCGGGCGGCCAGGAGGCCGAGATCGACGGCGAGACCTTCCGCCTCCACCTTCTGGCCCACCTCGAGGCCGGTTCGATCCACCTCGCCCGCACCCGGCGCAACGGCCGGGCCGGCTACCTGCTCCTGATCCGCCGCTCGCGGCTCGTCCGCAGCGAGAGCCTCGGCCCGCTCGAGGAGCGCATCCTGGCGGTCCTGGTCGGGCGCCGCGAGCGCGGCCTGAGCGCGGGCTTGAACGCCCGCGAACTCGAGGATCTGCTCGACAAGGAATCGAACGTCTTGCCCGAGCTCCCCAACAGCCCGGTCGATTCCTCGATCCGCTCGTCGGTCTGCCGGCTCCGCGGCAAGATCGGCCGCCTCGGCGGTCCCAAGGCACGGCTGATCGCCAGCGAGGGCGGCTACCGGCTGCGCTCGGCCGGCTCGGCCGCGTCCGAGTAACCCACCAGTTCGACGAAGCCGCGGCCGGTCAGCTCGCCTTCGGGCGATCGGCCGCGGCAGCGCACCGCGCCCTCCCAGTAGGCCACCGACACCCGGAGCTCCTGATCGGCCATCAAGGGCTCGAGTTCCAGCTCGAGTCCGGCCTTCGGCACCCGGATCGTCCAGGCGGCGGGGTAGTCGGCCCCGGTCACCTCGCTCCGCCAGCGATCCCGCACCTCGATCTCGAAGTCGCCGCGCTCGAGCCGGGTCACCGCGCCGTCGGCCGCGATCAGGCTGCCGTCGCTGAAGGCGGCCGCGCCGCTCTCCGCGTCGCGTAGATCGAAGAGCATGAGCTCGCGCCCGTCGTCGAGCTGCAGCGAGAACCAGTCCCAGCCCGCGATGCCCGGGCCCAGCACGCTCGTGCTCCACTCGTGATCCATCCAGGCCGATCCCGTCACCTCAAGGCGCCGGCCGCCGATCTCGATCGTCCCCGTCGCCGCGAGCCGGGTGAAGGAGACGTACATCGAGGCGTTGCCGGGCTCGTCGCCCTTCGGCGAGAAGCCGCCCTCTCCCTGCAGGACGAGCGGCTTCCGCGCCTCGAGCACGAGGTCGAGCCCCAGCCCCTC
>JBFIHP010000101.1:0-8405 GCA_041601735.1 Planctomycetota bacterium
ATCTACGGGCTGACCAAGGGCCAGTACTCGCCGACGTCCGAGCTCGGCAAGGTCACCAAGTCGACGCCGATGGGCTCGCTGGACACGCCCTTCAACCCGATCCACCTCGCGATCGCCTCGAAGGCCTCCTTCGTCGCCCGCTCCGTGGACGTGATGGGCCCGCACCTCGAGCAGGTCCTGCTGCAGGCCGCCGCCCACGAGGGCAGCGCCTACGTCGAGATCTTCCAGAACTGCAACATCTTCAACGACGGCGCCTGGAAGCACCTCGTCGATCGCACCGTCCGCGACGACATGCTGATCGATCTCCGCGACGGCGAGAAGCTGATCTTCGGCAAGGACATGGACAAGGCCATCATCATGGACGGCTTCGATCCCAAGGTGGTCCAGCTCGCCGACGTCGATGAGAAGGACATCCTCACCTGGGACGTCGACGCCAACCCGGCGCTCGCCTACCTCCTCGCCACCAATCCCGAGGGCGAGCTGCCGACCCCGATCGGCATCTTCCGCAACGTGAAGCGTCCGACCTTCGACGGCGGCGTCCACGAGCAGATCAAGCAGGCCCGCGCGAAGCACGGCGAGGGCTCGCTCGAGAAGCTCCTCTACGCCGGCGACCTCTGGGAGGTGAAGTAGTCCCGCGGGGCTCATCCACCGAACCGACGAGACGGGGCCGCGAGCGATCGCGGCCCCGTCTCATGGGGCGCGGGCGCGACCAGGAGCGCCGCTCGGACAGAGCGGCATTTCCGACGCGCTTCACCTTCCGTCCACCATCGGCGAGTCGCCCGCCCACGCCGCTCTCGATGCCGGCCTGTCGGTCCGGCGTTCCTTTCGAATGCCGGCCGGTCAGGCCGGCACTCCTCTACTTCACGGGGAAGTAGATCTCGGTGCGGAGCTGCTCGGGCGGCGTGCTCTGGGGGTCATTCAGGTAGAACTCGAGCGCGGGACGATCGGGCTCGGGCGCGAGCCCCTGGGTCGGGATCCAGGCCAGGAGCGCGTCGTAGGTCTGCTCGAAGTTCTCGTAGGGCCCGACGTGCAGGGTCTTCGCATAGCGCCCGGGGCGCTGCTCCCTGATCTTCACCTCGCCGGAGGCCTTCAGCTCGGGCGAAACGGTGAGGCAGGCGTCGTAGCGGAGCTTCTCGGCGGGCACCTCGCGGGGATCGTCCCAGGCCATGCCGAGCATGCGGGTGTCGGGACCGAAGGCGCCGTTCTGACCGGCCCAGGCGCAGACGCGGCCCCAGGCGGTCGCGCAGTTCGCGTAGGGGCCGACGTGACGGACGAAGGCGACGGTCATCGGTTCGGTGGTGACGATGCTGGCGTCCATGGCGATTCCTCCGACTGAAGGGTGGCTGGCCGGGCCCGCCGATCCGGCGGCGGGCTGCTCCATCTTCCGAATCGACGGGCTCCGGGTCCAGTCGCGAGCCTCGAGGGAAGATCGGCGCGGCGCGTTCGTCGCTTCTTCCGCCGGACCGTCGATCGTTCGGGTCGCGAATCGCGAAAGACCTTGACCACGATGGCCCCATGGCGCGGAATGGACCGCCTCGAAGGAGATCCAGGCATGATGATCCGAGCCCTCACCCTCGTCGCCCTGCTGCTCGCGTTCGCCGTCGAAGCTCCGGCGCAGTTCATCCAGAGCGCGGCCACCGGTCCCTGGAGTGCGCCCTCGACCTGGACGAGGCCCGGCGGCGGGCCGGCCCTGCCCCGAGCGGGCGACACGGTGCTGATCCAGGCCGGTCACCGCGTGACCCTCGACACCAGGAAGGACATCCAGGGCCTGGCCCATCTCGACGTCCGCGGTCACTTCGAGGTCGCGGACCGGCGCGACTACCTCATGCGGGTCTCGCGGATCGACGTCGGCAGGGGCGGCGCGATGGGCGCGACCTTCGAGGTCGGCAGCTTTGTCCGGCCCTTCCGCCATCGCTTCGTGCTCGTGCTGGACGACCAGCATCTCTCGGGCGCCTACGGCGACCCCTTCGAGCATCTCTCCTTCATGGTGCATCCCGGCGCGGCGCTCGAGATGCACGGCCGGACCGTGACGCCGGCCGGGGCCGAGATCGCCTCCTGGCTGCGGCTCGCCGAAGGTCACCACCTCGAGAAGGGCGCCACGTCCATGACCCTCGAGGCCGACCCCCACTGGCGGGTCGGCGACCGGGTGGTGATCGCCAGCACCGACTTCGACATGAATCAGGCCGAGGTCGTGCAGCTCAAGGAGGTCGCGGGTGCAACGGTCGGATTCTCGCCGCCGCTCGTCTTCGGCCACCACGCCGGCGTCGAGCATGGAGTCGATGAGCGCGCCGAGGTCGGCCTGCTCAACCGCAACATCGTCGTCCGCTCCGACTCGGCCACGCTCCTGCGCGGCGGCCACGTCATGGCCATGCAGATGGGCGGCGTCCACGGCAACCTGCGGCTTGACGGCGTCGAGTTCCGCGGCATGGGCTGGCACGGCGCCCATGGCCGCTACCCCATTCACTGGCATCTCTGCGGCACGCTCCCGCCGGGCAGCAACTACGTCCGCAACTGCTCGATCCACCGGGCCTCCAACCGCGCGATCACCATCCATCAGACCCAGGGCGCCGAGGTCCTGAACAACGTGGCCTATGATGTGATCGGTCACGCTTTCTACCTCGAGGACCGCGTCGAGACCGACAATCGCATCATCGGCAACCTCGGCCTGGTGACGAAGCGGCCCGATCCGACCGGCTTCGTCGCCCAGCTCGGTGACGTCTGGCCCGCCACGGGGCAGCCCTTCTTCCATGCGAGCGACAAGGAGGTCTCGACCTTCTGGATCACCCACTCGCAGAATACCGTCGTGGGCAACGTCGCCGCCGGATCGGCCGGGCACGGCATCTGGTACGACCCCGACCCCGCCGCCAATCTCCAGCAGATCGGCGTCTGGCTGAACAACGTCGCCCACTCGAACGGGATCAACGGCTTCCACCAGGAGGACGCCCGTCCCTTCGCCTACGACGTCAACGCCGCGAATCCCCTCGACGCCGTCTTCGAGGTCCGCGGGCTTGCGGCCTGGAAGAACAGGCAGGCCGGCATCTGGAACCGTTGCTTCGGCCAGGCCCTCTTCGTCGAGGCGAAGCTCGCCGACAACCGCATCGGGGTCTACTTCTCGTCCGAGGGCATCCAGCACGACACGGCCTTCGAGATCGGCCTCGGCCCGGTGGTGCAGCAGCTCACCCTCGCCGAGACCTTCTCCTCGCAGATCCTGCGCAACTCGATCGTCGTGGGCGAGAGCGCCAATCGCGGCAACCCGATGACCGCGGTCGAACTCGGCTGGCCGGGCGGCGCACGCAGCCTCCCTGACGCGGGGCAGCCGCAGTGGGAGCTGAAGGGCGTCGAGATCTACGACGGCTTCATCGGCATCGAGAACACGACCTTCCGCAACTTCCGCGACGTGGTGCTCGCGACGCCGGTGGTCCGCGGCGGCGAGACCTTCGCGCTGCGGCCGGCCTCGGCCCTGGCCTCACGCGGCGAGCGATCGACCCTCATCCCGGGCATCCCCTGGGGCGTGGATCCCCGCAACATGGTCTCGGGCCTCGACATCGACGACTCGGTCGATCACGCGATGCTCTTCGCGATCGCGCACCCGCCGGTGCCGCCGCTCCCCGGCGTGGTGGCCAACGCGCCCGCGGGTGCCGACGTCCACGGCGCGAACGGCATCCACGCCACGATGATCTACGACCTCGACGGCTCTCTGGGGGGCGCGCCGAACAGCTACTGGATCAACGACAACCCGCTGCTGGTGCCGAACGGCGCGGCACCGGCGACACTCGTGGGGCAGCATCACCTGGAGCCCATCGAGGTGCAGGGCCCGGCCGCGCCGCACACCGGCGAGTGCTACGTCCAGCTGATGATCAACTTCCCGAACGACGCCTCGACGAAGGAGATCACCTACATCGAGTTCACGGCGAAGGACCGCGGCAACGGCAAGCTGAAGGTCTTCGACGCCCACGGTTCGAATATCAATGAACCGCGCCACGTCTTCCTGACGACGCTCCTGGCCGACGATCCGAGCAGCACGCAGACCTTCGAGCGCTACGCGCTCAGCTACCCGCCCGGGCACCAGTCGCAGAACGACCCGCGCGACATGTTCATCAAGCTGCAGTTCGGCGAGAACGAGCGCCACGTGATGCTGGAGATCCCCTACCAGGGCGGACCGCCGACCAACATCATCTGCTATCCGGAGATCGATCCGCCGCGCTCGCTCTACGCCCATCCGGTGACCGCCCCGAACCTGAATGCGGCGCTGCCCTTCTTCGACGACGGCCAGCACGACGAGTTCGATTACTACTACGACGCGGCGAACCAGACCCTCGTGCTGAAGCCGACGATCTACGACCCGGACCAGTCGAGCGTCCACAAGATCCTCGACGGCCGCGCGATGGTGATGATCATCCAGGGCTAGGAGCGCCTGAGGAGCGCCGCTCGGACAGAGCGGCATTCCCCGCTCCACGAGCATCGCGGGCCGGCCGGTCTGGCCGGCGCTCCTCTGCGCAGGATCGCCACCCCGCGGCGTCGCCGGAGTTCCGGCGCATCACGCCGACTGCGCCGGTTCCTTGCCCATCTCCTCACGCAGCATGCGCGCGACGACCTGGAAGAAGGCGACGATGAGCGGTCCCGCGACCATGCCCATGGGCCCGAGGACCGCCAGGCCGCAGATCATCGCGAAGAAGACCAGGCTTCCGGGCAGCTCGGTGGCGCCGCGGGTCAGCCAGGGCTTCACGATGTTGTCGACCATGCCGACGACGAGCAGGCCCCAGCCGACCAGGAAGATCCCGTAGCCCGTGTCACCGCCGAGCAGGAGGAAGATCCCCGCCACGATCGCGACGCCGGCGGCGCCGACGGCGGGGATGAAGCTGCAGAGGAAGGTCGCGGCGAGGAGCAGCGCAAGGGACGGCAGACCGGCGATGACGTAGCCCAGCGCGGCCACGACGGTCTGGAGGGCCGCGGTGATGATCGTCGAGCTGAATACCGCGACCGATACCTGGCGCAGGGAGGCGAGCAGGGCCCGGCTCTTGTCCTCCTCGAGGGGCGCCAGGGCGACGAGGTAGTCCACGAGCAGCTTGCCCTGGGCCAGCATGAAGAAGGTGGCGAGGACGAGGATCGCGAGCTGCATCATGAATGCGCCGAGGCCGGCGAGGACGCTCTGCGCGATGCCGGCAGCCTTGCCGACCGAACCCAGTCCGGCCGAGATGGCGCCGGGCTTCGCCAGCGAGCTGCTCACCGATTCGGTCCGCTGGCTCTCGATCCACTCGTCGGCGAAGAGCTCGAGACCATTGCGGGCCGGCCTGCGCATCGGCGCGGGCAAGGGCTTCACCAGGCCGTCGATGCCCTCGTCGCGCGCGGTCTCGATCGTCCAGCGTACGACCCGCGTGCCCTCCTTCACGACCATGAGTCCCATCACGCCGATCGGAATGACGACGACCAGCACGACCATGGCCGTCATGAGGCCCGCGCTGAGGTTGGGACGATCACCGAGCCTGGCGGTGAGGGCCCGCTGGGGCCGTTGCATGACGCCGGCCAACACGGCCGCAGCGAAGAAGGCGCCGACGAAGGGCCGCACGACGATCGCGAGGAGGCCGAGCGCCACGAGGAACAGGATCACCAGAAAGCGCTGCGAGCGCCTCTTCACGTCATCGCTCATCGGGTCACTCCTCGCATCCGCATCGATGGGACCGACTCTGCCTTGCCGGTCGCCGTCTGTGAAGGGCGAAGCCCTCAGACGCCCGCGGCTTCCTCGACCAGCGAGGCGTGCACGCGGTAGCAGGTGTGCCAGGGCCAGAGCGCCGTGATGTCCTCGGACATCGCCGCGCGCTTCAGCCGGAAGCGGTCGTGGGCGGCGCGCAGGTTGGCGCCGCAGGCCATGCTGACGGCGCAGTCGTAGCCGGCGCGTGCGACCTGCTCGTGACAGCGCGCGTCGTTGTCGCCGTTCGGGTAGCAGAAGGTCGCAACGGCCTGGTCGAGGAGGCCCTCGAGGTGCCGGCGCGAGTGGACGATCTCGCGTTCGATCCCTGCCGCGTCGAGGCCGGTGAGGATCGGGTGGGTCCAGGAATGACAGCCGACCTCGAAGCCGGCCGCGATCAAGTCCTTCGCGTCCTTCGGCGTCATCATCATCGCGCGGCTGTCTTGGTCGGCGACGGCCACGCCGTGGCGAGCTCGCAGGCTCTCGACCAGGGTCGGCACTCCCGCATCGAAATCGCGCTTCAGGCGACGCGTGATCGACCAGAAGACCTCGACACGGTCCTCCGGACGCTCGGGAACGTCATAGGCCAAGGTCTCGCCGCGGTGGTCGAATTCGAGCCGGCCGCCCTTCATGCCGTAGACCAGGCTCCCGAGCTCGTCGTACCAGGGCAGGACGCCGTTCTCGAGCGAGTCCACGACGACGTAGCTCGTCCCGACGAGGCCCTCGCGCCGCATCAGCGGCATGATCGTCCGGTGCACGTCGGCGTAACCGTCATCGAAGATGATCGCGAGAAGGGGCCGTTCGAGCGCCTCGCCCGAGGCGAGGCGGCGGTAGCCCTCGGCCACGGTGACGACCTCGTAGCGCCTCTTCGCCAGACGCAGGAGCTTCGCGAAGCGGCGGGGGAAGTCCGCCGACAGAAAGGGCTGCGAGGGCGTCGGCGTGATGTTGTGAAAGCCGAGTATGGCGAGCGCCGCAGTCGGCGCTCGCTTCAGGATGGACCGCATCGCCCGGGATCAGGCGCGTCGGGTCTCGATCAGCCCGAGGCCGCGAAGCATCAGGACGCCGATCGCGATCTTGAGGATCTCGGCGACGATGAAGGGCGCACCGCCGAGGGTCCAGGCCGCGGAGAAGTCGAAGTTGAGGGCGATCGCGAGCCAGGGCAGGCCGATGGCGAAGATGACCAGGTTCGCCGGGACCGAGGCCAGGAGGGCCTTGCCGAGGCTCCGGCCGTGGCCGCGCTCGAAGAGCAGCCCGGCGATATAGGCCGCGGCGACGAAGCCGAGGACGTAGCCGCCGGTGAGGGGCATCGGGCCGGCCGAGAAGCCGGGCATGGCCCAGCACTGGAGGAAGTAGAGGAAGGTCGCCGCGGCGCCGAGGCGCGAACCCAGGGTCAGGCCGAGAAAGATGGCCGCGATCGACTGCATCGTCAGCGGGACCGGGCCGATCGTCATGCTCATCCGAGAGGAGGCGAACATGAGCAGACTGCCGGTGACCACGGCGAGGCCGGCTGCGACGCCGGCCGCGACGGCGCGGCGACGGATCTGGAGACGGTCGAGGACGAGGACGAAGAGGCTCGGCTGGTTCATCTTGGGGCTCCGCGAGGCGGCTTCAGTTTCGGGTCGCGAGGAGGTCCATGCTCAAGGCGACGGCGTAGTGTAGCAGCACGCCGCCGTAGAAGGAACGTGTCCGGAGGGCCATGTAGCCCAGGATCAGGCCGGCGAAGATCGCCCCGAAGGCCTCCGGCATCGGCTTGTGGAGGTGGATCATGGCGTAGGGGATGGTCATGACCAGGACCCCGTGCAGGCCGAAGCGGCGCTCCAGGCAGAAGACCAGGAAGCCGCGGAAGAACATCTCCAGGGCGCAGAACTGCAGGAAGTAGAAGATCTCCCAGCGCCAGAACCAGTCCGGATCGCTCCGGGCGAGGCCCGGAAAGGGGTAGGTCTGACGGAATTCGGGGTTCTTCGAGGCCCACCAGATGGCCGGGATCATCAGCGCGAAGAAGAGGACGTAGAGGCCGATGTGGCGGAAGAAGCCCCGGGCGTTGAAACCGAACTCGGCCGGCTTCATCCGGAGGACGAGGGTCGCCACCAGGAACGGCAGGACGCCGAAGAGGGCCACCGTGCTGAGGGCCCAGCCGACCTGGCCGTAGAACTCGAGTTCGAGGGCGTTCGCCGCCCGCTCCCGGACGAGGTCGGTCTCCATCCAGAAGGCCGACTTGCCGCGGAACTGGAGGGTGATCAGGACGAAGGCCGCCACCAGCAGCGCGACCGTCGCGCGGAGGTCGAGGGAGCGCAGATCCGCGATCAGCTTCTTCACCTCGCCTCCCCTGATTCTGGAGCGCCGGCTTCAGGTGCTGTCGGAGAACCGCCAACAACCTGAGTCGAGCCGACGTTTGGTGCCTGGACCTTTCTGCCGGGGCGCTCTCCGATTCTTCGAAACGGCAGATTCGCGCCGCGCCCCGGCGGAAAGTGCCTGGCACCGTAGGTCGGCGCGACCGCACACCACTTTCTCGACAGCACCATCAGCCGGCTTTCTCCGCCACGCGTCCGCAACGGGAATGCCGGTCTGTCAGACCGGCGCTCCTCAATTCCGGCGCGCCTCGATCCAGGCCCGGACGCCGTCCAGGGCCACGTCTTCGGTCTCGCCCGTGGCACGGCACTTGATCTCGACCTTGCCCTCCTTGAAGCCGCGGCCGAAGAGCACCCGGAAGGGCAGGCCC
>JBFIHP010000102.1:0-8381 GCA_041601735.1 Planctomycetota bacterium
TCGAGAAGGAACAGGGTCACAGCATCGACAGCACCGTCGCCCGCTGCGTCTGGGACGGCCGCGAGATCAACATCATCGACACCCCGGGATACCCCGACTACGTGGGGGAGGCCTGCGGGGCGATGGCGGCCTGCGAGGGCGTGATCGTCTGCGTGAATGCCCACAGCGGCGTTCAGGTGAACACCCGCCGGACCATGGCCATGGCGGAGAAGCTCGGCCGCGCCCGGATGATCGTCATCACCAAGTGCGACCAGCAGGACATCGACCTCGATGCCCTGATCACCGACATCCGCTCCTGGTTCGGCGATCGCTGCATCCCGATCACCTGGCCCAAGGGCGTCGGCGACGACTTCAGCGAGCCGGTCCGCATCCTCAAGAACCACGGCGGCGACACCGAGCGCGAGAACGAGTACTACCAGAACTTCGTCGAGTCGGCGGTCGTGGTCGATGACGAGATCATGGCGCGCTATCTCGAGGGCGAGGAGATCCCCAAGCCGGACCTCAAGCGCTGCTTCATCAAGGCCGTACTCGACGGCCTGCTCGTGCCCATCCTCTTCACCTCGATCGAGAAGGACATCGGCGCGAAGGACGTGCTCGACGCCGTCGTCGACCTCTTTCCGAACACCGCCTACCGGGGCGTCGAGAAGATCTACGAGGATCGTGAGGGGGAGGTCCCGAAGGGCGAGGTCAAGATCAGCTTCGACGCTCCCTTCCTGGGCCACGTCTTCAAGCTCCAGATCGACCGTCACGTCGGCAAGATCGCCTTCATCAAGATCGTCACGGGGCACATCCGCGCCGGCGATTTCTTCTATCACGCCGAGGGCGGTCGCAAGGAGAAGATGGGGCACATCCTCCTGCCCATGGGCAAGGACCAGATCACCGGCGACGACGCGGTCGCCGGCGAGATCGTGACCCTCACCAAGATCGACTCCCTCCACATCGGCGACACGATCGCCTCCTACGAGAACTGCGGCTACCTCGAGCCGATCCACTTCCCGAAGCCGATGGCCAGCCTCGCGGTGCGACCGAAGTCGCGCAGCGACGAGACCAAGATCAGCGAGGCGCTGCACAAGCTCGACGAGGAGATCCCGACGTTCACGGTCCATCGCGACCCCATGACCAACGAGGCCATCGCCTCGGGCATGAGCGCGCTTCACCTGAACACCGTCTTCCGGCGCCTGAAGGACCGCTACGGCATCGAGGTGGAGACCGCGCCGGCGCGGATTCCCTACCGTGAGACCATCACGGTCCCGGCCGACGGCCACTACCGGCACAAGAAGCAGTCGGGCGGCCGGGGTCAGTTCGGCGAGGTCTTCCTCAAGGTCGCGCCGGCGGAGCCCGGCGCCGGTCTCGTCTTCGAGTGGAAGATCGTCGGCGGTTCGATTCCCTCGAACTTCGCCCCCGCGATCGAGAAAGGCGTCCGCGAGAAGATGCTGCACGGCGTCATCGCCGGCTACCCGATCCACGACATCCAGGTGACGGTCACCGACGGCAAGTTCCATGACGTCGATTCGTCGGAGGCGGCCTTCAAGATCGCCGGTGGCCGAGCCTTCGCCGACGCCGTCACCAAGGCGCGGCCCGTCCTGCTCGAGCCCGTCGTCGATGCCGAGATCGTCGTGCCCTCGGACTCCATGGGCGACGTAAGCGGCGACCTGAACACGCGGCGCGGTCGCATCCAGGGCATGGATGCGAAGGGCCGGATGCAGGTCATCCGCGTCCACGTTCCGAAGTCCGAGATGGCCGAGTATCCCCGGGTCATCACCTCGCTGACCTCGGGTGAGGGTTCCTTCAGCTACGACGAAGCGGGCTACGAGCCGGTCCCCGGCAACATCCAGCAGGAGATCATCGCAGCCTTCAATCCGCGCGAAGAGGAGGAGTGATCCCGGCGGCAACGCCGTCGGATCGGTCATGAAGAGCCTCGGCCACCCGGCCGAGGCTCTTCTCGTTCGATCGGACCTGCATGAACACCCGCCGGGGCCGCCGCCGCGCGGCGCTTCCCCTGACTGCGCCTGGATAAAGATGGCCTCTCATGGCGCTTCCCGCACCCGGACGAAAAGGACTCTGAGTCGATCCGATCCCGGCGACCGGACCGTCTCATTCCTTCTCGTTTCATGGAGGCGTCATGGTAACCCTCGAGGAACTGCTCCAGGGATTGGTCGAGCGCGGTGGATCCGATCTCCACATCACGGCGGGATCGGCGCCCAAGTTCCGCCTCGACGGCGATCTGCACGATGCGACGAGCGATGCGCTCGAGCCCAAGGACACCAAGAGACTGGTCTACAGCGTCCTCAATGCCGAGCAGATCGCGAAGTTCGAGAAGGAACACGAACTCGATCTCTCCTTCGGCATCGCGTCGCTGGGGCGCTTCCGGACCAACGTCTTCGTCCAGCGCGGTGCCGTCGGTGCCGTCTTCCGTGTGATCCCCTACGAGATCAAGGGCTTCGACGACCTCGGCCTTCCGACCGAGGTCTGCAAGCGCATCTGCGCGATGCCCAAGGGGCTCGTTCTGGTCACCGGCGCCACCGGATCGGGCAAGTCGACGACGCTCGCCGCGATGATCGATCAGATCAATCGCACCCGGAAGCAGCACATCGTCACCGTCGAGGATCCGATCGAGTTCCTCCACCAGAACAAGAGCTGTCTCTTCAACCAGCGCGAGGTGGGGTCGGATACCTACAGCTTCGAGAACGCGCTTCGTAGCGTCCTCCGCCAGGACCCCGACATCGTCCTGATCGGCGAGATGAGGACGATGGAGACGATCGAGGCGGCGCTCACCCTCGCCGAAACCGGTCATCTGACCTTCGCGACGCTGCACACCTCGGACTGCGTCCAGACGATCAACCGAATCGTCGACGTCTTCCCGGCCTATCAGCAGCAGCAGATCCGTACCCAGCTCAGCTTCACGCTTCAGGCCGTCTTCTGTCAGCAGCTGATTCCCCAGGCCAACCAGCGCGGCCGCGTCCTCGCGGCCGAGATCATGATCGCGAACACCGCCATCCGCGCGTTGATCCGCGACAACAAGGGCCATCAGATGTACTCGCAGATCCAGACCGGTGGCAAGGAAGGCATGAAGACGATGAACACGTCTCTGCACGACCTCTACAAGCAGCGTCAGATCGCCCTCGACGACGCCCTGGCTCGATCGACCGATCCCGAAGAGCTGAAGCGCCTCATCCAGAACCCTCACGCCGCCGTCTGACGTCGGCCCCGGAGTACGCCCATGGCGAGTTTCAAGTACAAGGCCAAGAACGCCGCCGGCGAGGTGATCACCGGCAAGATGATCGGCGGCAATCAGGACGAGGTGAATCAGAAGCTGAAGCGCCAGAACCTGGTCGTTCTGAACCTCAAGGAGATCGGCGGGGCCAAGCAGCACACGAACAAGCGGGCCAAGCCTTCGGCCAGGAAAGGCGAGCTCGAGCTCTTCACCCGCCAGCTTGCCACGATGGTCTCGGCCGGTATTCCGCTGCTCGAGTGCCTCGAGATCCTCCGGGAGCAGGCCCAGTCGCCCGGCTTCGCCAACTGCGTCGGCTTCGTCATCGACGACATCCGCGGCGGCAGCGATCTGTCGGCCGCGATGGGGGCGCACCCGAGGGTCTTCTCCGACATCTACGTCAGCATGGTCAGGGCCGGCGAGGCCTCGGGTCAGCTCGATGACATCCTCAATCGACTGGCCGAGTACCTCGAGGCCAGCGCGGCTCTCAGGCGCGAGATCAAGTCGGCGATGACCTACCCGGTCGTCTCGCTGGTCATGGTGACCGCGATCACCGCCTTCCTCATGATCGTGATCGTCCCGAAGTTCAAGGACATCTTCGACGGCCTCGACATCGAGCTGCCCGGATTCACCGTGCTGGTGATGAGCATCTCGCTCTTCATGAAGGACAACGTGACCGTCTGCTTCGGCGGCATGGTCGGCCTGTTCGCGGCCTGCAAGGTCTTCAAGAAGACGCCCGCCGGTCGCTCCTTCTTCGATCAACTCGTCGTACGCCTGCCGGTCTTCGGACCGCTGTTCCGCAAGGTGGCGCTGTCGCGCTTCTCCCGGACCTTCTCGACCCTGATCAAGAGCGGCGTGCCCATCCTCGGCTCACTCGAGATCGTGGCGGACACCGCCGGCAACACCCTCGTGAGTCGTGCGGTGCGCGAGTCGCTGGAGCACGTGAGGCAGGGCGAGACCCTGGCCGAACCGCTGGCGCAGCACTGGAGCTTTCCGCCGCTGGTGACCCGCATGGTGGGCAGCGGCGAGAAGTCGGGCGCCCTCGAGCCCCTGCTCTCCAAGATCTCCGACTTCTACGATCAGCAGGTCGAGGCCGAGGTGAAGGCTCTCACCAGCCTGATCGAGCCGCTGATGATCGCCTTCATGGGGGTCATGGTCGGCGGCATCGTCATGGCGGTCTTCCTGCCCATCATGAAATTGCAGAGTTCGCTCACGCCGAAGTGATTCGGCCGGAGCAAAGCATTCACTAAAGAGCAAAGGCTCGACTGTCGAAGACATGTTGTGTGCCCGTACCGGGCACAGGACCCGACCCCGAACGAGAGACACATGGCCATCCCGATCTACAAGAACGGCTCCAACAAGCTCCGGATGATCCTCTATCCGGCCGGCTTGCTCCTGGCGGCCGCTCTCACCTGGGTCGGTTGGGTCCACGAGCCGGAAGCCGATGCAAGCCAACGACTTGCGAGCGCCGAGATGCTGGTCCGGAGCGGGGCCTTCGAGGCCGCCCGGACCGAGGTCGAGATCGTCCTGAACGAAGAGCCGGAGCACCTTCACGGGCTGCTCGTGCTGGGGCTGCTCGAGGAACGCCAGCTTCACGAGGCCCGGGCGATCCGGGCCTACGAACGGGCGCGGGATCTGACCGACGACGCCGGACTGCGGCGCGACATCGACCTCAGCCTGGTCGATCTCGAGCGGCGCCTTCGCCGCTTCGAGGAAGCCCGCCGGCGGCTCGGGGACTTCGAACGCCGCAACGGCAGCGAGGTCGCGACCGAGCGCCTCGCCGGACTGATCGACTGGGAATCCGGGGATCGCGAGCGAGCTCTGAGCCGCTTCGAGGCCGCGCACGCCCTCGAGCCCGGGAACACCGAATTGACCCTTCTTCTGGCCGGCGCCTTCATCGAGGCCGGTCGGGCCGCCGACGCGCGGCAGCTGCTGGAATCGATGCCCGCGACGATGCGCGAATCGAGCGGCAGCTGGAAGGAACTGGCCCGCCTCTATCTGGAGTCGGGTGACGAGAACGGCGCCTTCGAGGCGCTCAGCCGATGCACCGAACTGGACGGCGCCGCCTCGAGGCGGCTCGGCCGGGACGAGTTCTGGTCCTCCTTCAGGGAGCACCGGCTCTTCGGTCGGTTCATCGGCGGTTGAGGAACTCCCTCTTCGTTCAGGCGACGACGCGGCTTCGGCCGGGCACCGCATGAACGGCGAGAGTTGTGCGAGCCATGGCGACGACGTGACGTGTGTCACGCACCGCAATGGTTCATTCGAGGTTGCGGGACCTCGGCGAAGACTCGGCAAGGCAGCCGTGCACCGCAGACGTCCCGTGGGTTTTGGTTGCTGAGCGTCAATTGCGCTGAGCGAAAAGGAGAGTCACGTAATGGTGAAGTCCAATAACCAGGGTTTTACCCTCATTGAGCTCATGATCGTGGTGGCCATCATCGCGATCATCGCGGCTATCGCCGTGCCGAACCTGCTGAGCGCTCGACTTGCTGCCAACGAGTCGAACGCGATCTCGACCCTGCGTCAGCTCGTCTCGGCGCAGGCTCAGTTCCAGCAGGGCGGTTCGATCGATGCCGATTCCGACGGCACCGGCGAGTACGGTTTCTTCGGTGATCTCGCTGGTCTGTATCAGCTCGATTCGCACGGCGGTCCCGCCAATGCGAACACGCTGACCCCGCCCGTCCTGGCGGCTTCCTTCCGCAACATCAACGCTGCGGGTGAGGTCACCAAGGGCGGCTACGTCTTCCAGATCTACCTCCCGAATGCCGCCGGCATCGGACAGGTCGAGGACGGCGTCGGCGCCGCGCTCCTGGCGGTCGCGGATGCGGACAATGCCGAGCTGAGCTGGTGCGCCTACGCCTGGCCGGGCAACTTCGGCCAGACCGGCAACCGCGCGTTCTTCGTGAACCAGCAGGGTGAGATCATGTACACCAACCAGTCGGTGAACGGTGCCTACGACGGCCCCGGCGCCGGCCCCGCGGCCGAGGCGGCCTTCGCCGCCGGTACGCCGGCTGGTGACATCACTCAGACCATCGATCCGGGCAATGCCGCCGCCGACGGCGAGACCTGGGTCACGCTGCAGTGAGCCGAGCGTAATCACGCTGAATGGGCGAGTCCGGATCTCCGGACTCGCCCGTTTTTTTTTGCCCGAACGAGGAGCGTCAGACGCGAAGCCGCCGCTTTCCGCCGCTTTCCGCCGCTCTCGCGCCAGACCCGTCTTCACCCCTCCCGTCCTCGCGCGGGATCCCGACCTGAACCCTGTCGGGTCATCCGCTGACCCTCCCGGCGCCGGACACCCTGCGGGTCGATCGATCGCATGGCTGGACCCCGACGCAATCGGGGGCACCCGGTGGCTCTTTTGAACTCCGACCTCGACGGGCTCAGAGAGCGAAGAGGCGGCGGCTGTTGGCGGTGGTGAGACGGTCGGCCTCGGCGATCGAGAGGCCGCGGAGCTCGGCCAGCCGCGCCAGGACCTCGCCCACGTAGGCCGGCTCGTTGCGCTTGCCGCGGTGATTCTGCGGCGGCAGGAAAGGACAGTCCGTCTCGACGTGGATGCGATCCGCCGGCGCCTCGATGCAGGCCTGCCGGATCGCGTCGGACTTCTTGTAGGTGAGGGGTCCGGCGAAGGAGACGTCGAGTCCCAGTTCGATGCCCCGGTGCATCTGCTCCGGAGTCCCCGAGAAGCAATGGAGCACTCCGCGCAGCGCTCGGTCGCTCCTTTCGAACTCGTCCAGGAAGTCGTCCATCGAATCGCGGGTGTGGATCACCAGCGGCAGATCATGCCGCTCGGCCAGCTCGAAATGGCGGTGCAGGGCCTCGAACTGCGGGGTGACGGGCTTCTTCCAGTAGTAGTCGAGACCGGTCTCGCCGACCGCGACCAGATCGCCCCCGGCCAGCATCGCGTCGAGTTCCCGCCAGTCGTCCTCGTCGATGCCCTCGAGGTCGTTGGGGTGGAAGCCGGCGGTCGCACGCATGCCCGGGTTCGCGGCGGCCAGGTCGCGGGCCGCCCGGCTGGAGGCGAGATCGACCCCGATCACGATCATGGCCTCGACGCCGGCGGCGCGGGCCCGATCGATCACCGCCTCGCGATCGTCGTCGAAGCGTTCCCAGTAGAGATGCGTGTGGCTGTCGATCATGCGCGGAGCCTATCACCCGCGAGCGGCCGGTCCCAGCGGCCCGTGAAGGGAAGGCCGCGGTCTGCTATCCTCGTCCCCTCGCGCCGGAGTCGATTTTCCGGATCGAAAACCGCCGCGCGACCTCCTCCGTCTCCCGGGAGGCGGCTCTGCTCGACAGTCTCGAGATCGGGTCATCATGACGACCAAGACCTGGAACGGCATCCTGGCGGTGATCGCGGCGCTCGGCGTCTGCGCGGCCGTCTTCAGCCACGTCCTTCGCGATCACGACCGCGACCGCCTCGAGCGCGATCTCAGGCGCGCCCGCGCCGAGCTTCGCGACGAGAAGGCCCGTGTCCGGCGGACGACCTCACGGCTCGCGGAGCGCGAAGACGCGACCGAACTCCGGCGGCGGCTCATCGAGGTCGAGGAGAAGCTGCTCGGCGAAGCCGACGAGCTCAGCCGCGCCCTGGAGGAGAAGGGCGCCGGCGAGGTCGATCGGAAGAAGCTCGAGCAGGATCTCGCGGCCCTGCGCGCCCGGATCGAGGAGAACCGTGCCGCGATGGCTGAGGTCGAGGCCGAGGCCGAGGCCGCAGTCGAAGCCGCGCGCGAGGACCGGAGCGCGGCCGAGATCGAGGCCCTCCGGGCGCGCGTGACGGAGCTCGAGGCTAGCCGCGCCCCGGCGGCCGACCCCGCTCTCCGCGAGGCGCTGAGGCGGATCCTGGTGGCGGAGGGGAGCGCCCGAGGGGAGGCCGTCCGGCGCATCGCGGGGGCCGAGCCGATCCTCGGCATCCTCGACGACTTCCTGCGCGGCGTGCCGGCCGAGGCCGCCGCCGCCCTCGGCGTTCTCGGCGACATCCCCGAGTTCGACGCGGCACGGCTCGAAGCCGCGCTCGCCGCGGGCCGGTTGGAGACCGCGGCGCTCCGGGAACTCTGGCTGGAGACCTGGCTCGTCGCGGTCCGCCGCGAGGAGTCGGGCGTCGCGGCGCGTGCCGGTTCGCTCCCGGCCGATCTCCGGCGGACGCTCGTGGCGCGCCTGCTCGAAGAGGATCGACGCTCGA
>JBFIHP010000103.1:0-8310 GCA_041601735.1 Planctomycetota bacterium
CCGGAAGTTGGCGAGCTGCTGCTCGGAAAGCCGCCCCTCGAGGAAGGCCTGGGCGTAGATTCCCGGCGAGGCGTGCCCCTGGAAGTAGACCAGGTCGCCGCCGCTCGGGTGGTCCTTGCCGCGGAAGAAGTGGTTGAAGCCGACGTCGTAGAGCGTCGCGGCCGAGGCATAGGTAGACATGTGCCCGCCGAGGCCCGGGAAGTTCATGTTCGAGCGGGCGACCATGACCGCCGCGTTCCAGCGATTGATCCGCCGGATGCGCCGTTCGAGCTCGAAGTCTCCGGGGTAGATCGCGTCCTTCTCGGCCGGGATCGTGTTGATGTAGTCGGTGTTCAACATCGCCTCGGGATAGGCCCCCGACCGACGCGCGGCGCGGATCACCTCGCCCATGATGTGGCGGGCGCGCTCGATCCCGTCGCGATCGACGACGGCCTGCAGGGCCTCGAGCCACTCACGGGTTTCCTGGGGATCGATGTCCTCGTACTGGCTCATGGTCGTCCTCGCGGCTGATCTCGATGGCCGGCTCGCCGGTCCGGCCTCACGCGCGCCGTGGTTCCGGCGCCTCCTTCGTCGCTCGCGCCCGGCCTTCCGCCGGCGCCCCGGGGATCATAAGTCGCGGCGACGAATGCGCAAAGGCGGGCGGGCCTCGGTCTCAGAAAGTGCGGAGGAAGTCCTCGAGAACCAGGATCAGGCCGTCCGGGTTGTCGATGTGCAGCCAGTGGCCGGCGGCCGGGATCTCGCGCCACTCGACCGCCCCCGCCGAGACCAGTTCCGCGCTTCGATCGAGCTCCTCCTGGTCGAAACGATCGCTGCGAGCCGCCTTGACCAGCAGGAATCGCCGGTTCCGGTCGGGGTTCTCGAGGTGGTCGAGATAGTCGCGCCGCCAGTAGTCCGCCAGCAACTCGCGCAGGACCTCGACCTTGAAGTGCCAGACATGGCCGCCCTCCCCTTCGACGAGGTTCGTCGCCATCCAACCGGCGAGGGAGCGCTCGAAACCGCGCTCCTCGAAGAACCGCGCGGCCTCGCTGCGTCTCTTCACCGGCAGCTCGATCTCGCGGAGGAGTTCGAAGACCCGACCGACCTCCGATTCGCCGACGTCGCGCTTCTCGCGCATCGGGCAGTCCAGCACGACGACACCGAGCCGGCGGAGTTCGAGGTCCATCGAGGCCTGGACGACGACCTTGCCGCCGAAGGAGTGCCCGACGAGGACGTCCGGTTCGCCGAGTTCGTCGAAGAGGGCCTCGATGTCGCGCGCGCAGGAGGGCAGATCGTGCGGCGCCTCGCCCAGGTCGCGGCTGCCGCCGTGACCGCGAAGATCGACGAGGACCGCTCGCCAGTCCGGCATGTGATGGACGATGCGGTTCGCGAAGCCGCGCCAGTTGCGACGCGAGCCCATGATCCCGTGGACGATGTAGAGAGTACGATCGAAGCCCTCGGGCGACTCCACGATCTCGTGGGCAAGCAGGTCGGCCATCAGGTTCCCAGGCTCTTCTGGACCACCTCGCGGCTGTTGACCGACAGGTCCTCGACCTCGGCGATCCGCCGCAGCGCGGCCCGGGCCCGTTCCTGCCGCGACTCGCCGAGCCGCCGCCACTTGCCCATGAGGGTGAGGAGCCGGGCGGCGAGCTGGGGATTCTTGCGGTCGATGCCGATCAGCTTGTCGATCATCAGCTCGTAGCCGGAGCCGTCCTCGGCGTGGAAATGGAGCTGGTTCATCGCGAAGGCGCCGAGCAGGGCACGGACCTTGTTCGGATTGTCCTCGTCGAACTCCCTCGCTCGCCAGAGGTCGCGCACCCGCTCGACCGCCCCGCTGCGCGAGCTGCCGGCCTGGAGCGCGAACCACTTGTTCATGACCAGGGGCTCGACGGCCCACTTGGCGCGGAAGCGCTCGACCGCGGCGACGCGCTCGTCCGACTCGGAGTCGATCAGGGCCGCGAGAGCCGAGATCTCGTCGGTCATGTTGTCGGCGCTCTCGAGCTGGTCCATGGCTAGCGTCCGGCTGGTCTCGTCGTCGAGGCTCGCGAGGTAGGCGAGGCAGAGGTTCTTCAGACGCCTCGGGCCCGGCTGATCCTCGCCGACCAGCTCCTCGCGCCGGGCGAGCAAGAGATCGCGATGCTCGGCGGCGAAGCTCCGGCGTACGAGCTGGCGCGCGGCATGGATCTCGTCGGGATGCACGACCTCCATGCGATCGCCGACGAGAGACTCGCCCGGCATCACCAGGGTCTCGGCCGCGAGCGCCGGGTCGAGCCGGCGATCGGCGAGCACCCGGCCCAGGGCCGCGATCAGGTCGCGCGGCGCCTCGATCCTGCGCCCGGCGACCAGCTCCGAGGTGAGGTCGATCAGGCTCGTCATCGCCAGGGTCTGTCCGGCGTCCCAGCGGTTGAAGCCGTCGGAGTCGGCGGCGAGGCGCAGCATGAGGTCCGCGCGGGGGATCGACGACTCGATCAGGCAGGGCGCCGAGAATCCGCGCAGGATCGAGGGCACCGGGGGATCGGCGACGTCCTCGAAGAGATAGGTCTCGCGCTCGGACCTCAGCTCCAGCACGCGGGTCGTCCCGGCGGCCGCGCTCTCGCCCGCGAGCCGCAGCGGGATATCCTCTCCCTTCGGATCGAGCAGACCGAGGGCGACCGGGATGTGGAGCGGCAGCTTCTCGGCCTGCCCGGGAGTCGGCGGCGTCGCCTGCTCGATCACGAGCTCGAAGCGCCGCGCGGCGGGGTCGTGACGGCCCTCGAAGCGGAGCCGCGGCGTTCCCGCCTGCGAGTACCAGCGCCGGAAGTGGGCGAGATCGACGCCGGAGGCCTCCTCCATCGCGCGCACGAAGTCCTCGCAGGTGACCGCCTGGCCGTCGTGCCGCGCGAAGTAGAGATCACTGCCCTTGCGGAAGGCCTCGGGCCCGAGCAGACGGTGGACCATGCGCACGACCTCGGCGCCTTTCTCGTAGACCGTGGTCGTGTAGAAGTTGTCGATCTTGACGAAGGATTCGGGGCGCACCGGATGCGCCATCGGGCCGGCGTCCTCGGCGAACTGGAAGGCGCGGAGCTGACGCACGTCGTCGATGCGCTTCACGTCGGCCGAGTTCATGTCGGCCGAGAAGGACTGGTCGCGGAAGACCGTGAAACCCTCCTTCAGGCTCAGCTGGAACCAGTCCCGCAGGGTCACGCGATTGCCGCTCCAGTTATGGAAGTACTCGTGGGCCACGATGCCCTCGACGCGCTCGAAGTCGGCATCGGTGGCGGTCTCCGGGTGAGCGAGCACCGCCGAGGCGTTGAAGATGTTCAGTCCCTTGTTCTCCATCGCCCCGAAGTTGAAGTCGTGCACGGCGACGATCATGAAGAGGTCGAGATCGTACTCGCGGCCGTAGACCTGCTCGTCCCAGCGCATCGCCTGCTTGAGCGACTCGAGCGCGTGACCGACCTTCTTCTCCTCGCCGCGATCGACGAAGATGCGCAGGGTCACCTGGCGACCGGACATCGTCTTGAAGTGATCCTCGACCATGGCGAGATCGCCCGCGACCAGCGCGAAGAGGTAGGCCGGCTTCTTGAAGGGATCCTCCCAGACCGCGGCATGGCGACCGCCCTCGAGCTCCTCCTCGGCCACGAGGTTGCCGTTCGCCAGCAGCACCGGATAGCGCGCGCGATCGGCGGAGATCCTCGTCCGGTAGACGCTCATCACGTCGGGTCGATCCTGGAAGAAGGTGATCCGCCGGAAGCCCTCGGCCTCGCACTGGGTGCAGTAGATCGAGCCGGAGCGGTAGAGGCCCTCGAGGGTCTTGTTGTCCTGGGGTCGGAAGCGGGTCTCGACCTCGAGCAGGAAGTCGTCCTTCCCCGGCGCGAACTCGAGGCCGGCGGCGTTCGCGATCCAGTCGCCCTCGGTGAGCTCGCGGCCGTCGATCGCGAGTCGCCTGAGATCGCCGGGACTACCGTGGAGCTTCAGGACCGGCGCCTGGTTCGCCGCGGCCGGGTTGCGGCGGTAGCGCGTGCGTGACCGGACGATCGACTCGTCCTCGTGCAACTCGACGTCGAGATCGATCTCGGGCGCGAGGTAGGTCGGCGGCAGATAGTCGGTCAGGTGGACGATCGCGTCTTGCGACTGCTCGGTCATGGTCGATCCTCGAGTTTCATCCAGACATCTAAGAAACCGCGAGCGGCTTGGAAAGCGGGCGGCAGCCGGGATCGCCCTCCGGGCAGGCCCGGGGCCGCGCCGAGGACCCCGCAACGGGCCCCAGCATCCCCGCAGCCCCGTCGGGAGGCCCACCGCTGCCCCTTCTCGCCGCCCCGCTTCTCGCCAGCATTTTTTCGACATCCGCGTTACCTTCTCGTCCGTCCCCGCGAACAGGAACGGAAAGAACGGAGATCGATGCCGGCGCCATACCCGGATGAGCTGAAGACCAGCATCCTCGAGGCCCGGGCGGACCTGATCGCCTACCTGACGGCCCTGTCGGGCGATCGGGACCTGGCCGACGACCTCTTCCAGGACGCCTGCCTCGAAGCCTCGCGTGCCTACGGGCGGTTCGCGGCCGGGGCCGACTTCCGGGCCTGGTTTCGGGGCATCGGACGCAACCTCCTCCGCCGCAGCCGGCGGCGGACCGCGTCGTCCGCGGCCCTGCCCATGAGCGACGAGCTGATGGGACGGATCGAGGACAGCTGGGCGCGCCGACAGGGCAGAGCGCCCCGGGATGCCCGGCAACGAGCCCTGGAAGGCTGCCTCGAGCAGCTCCCGGCGGACCGCCGGGAGCTCCTGAGTCGCCGCTACAACGATCACCATTCTCTCCGGGATCTGGCCGCGGTCGCGCGACGCAGCGAGGACGCCATGAAGATGATCTTCATGCGCCTCCGCCGCCGCCTCGAGGACTGCATCAACGAGAAACTGGAGCGCGAGACATGACCGACGAACGCCTTGACGAGCTGATCGAGAAGCACCTCGCCGGCGAGCTGTCGGCGGTCGAGCGCGAGGAATTCGATCACATGCTGAACACCTCGGAAACGGCGCGAGACCTGCTCGCGGCGCGCGCGTTGGACCTCATCGACCTGGGCCGAGCCCTGGGCCGCCCCCTCCCCGAACTGCCTCGGCCGCGCGCGCGTTTCGCGCTCCTGCCGACCCTGGCCGCAGCCGCGGCCGTCCTCGCGGCCGCGCTCTTCCTGATCGAGACCCTGCGCCCGGGCGCCGACGGCGGCCGCCAGGGTGACGGCCGCGAGATCGCCGCGGGCAGGCCCGACGACGAGCCCGGGCCGAGGGACGCCGACGGGACGAGCGGCCGCTTCCTCGAGACGCGAACCGAGGAACTCGCCGAGGGCCGCATCGCCGCCACCGGCGGCACCCGTTACGAGCTCGGCGACCGCGACGGACGGGGTCGTCGTCTGATCCGGCTCGACCGGGGCCGCCTCGCGATCGAGGTACCCGAGGACGCGGGAGGCTTCCTGCTCGAGACCCCGGAGGGCACGATCGAGGACATCGGCACCCGCTTCGAAGTCGATGCGACGAGCGCGGCCACCGAGCTGCTCGTCCGCGAGGGTCGCGTCCGCTTCAGCCCGGCCGCCGGCTCGGAGGCCTTCGAGGTCGGCCCGGCCGCCGGTCAGGTCGGCCTCGTTCGCGACGGACGCATCGCCGAGATCCTCGAGCTCCAGGGCCTGGTCTGGGTCCGACCCGGCGCCTCGACCAGGCGGACTCCCCTCGCGGCCGGCGACATCCTCCGTCCCGGCGATCTGGTCGGCACCGGACTGCGGGGCGCGCACGCCGTCGCGCTGCGCTTCGTGAACGGCGCGATCGTCCACCTCGGGCCGGGCAGTCAGGTCGAGATCGTGGACGGCGAGAGCCTGCGGTTCGCGAACGGCGAGATCGCGGTGGAGATCCCCGCGGAGCGCGGACTGGTCCTGCGGCACGGTCGCGAGGCCGAGCGGAGGCTCGGGGTCGGGACGAGCTACTTCGCCGCGGACGATTCGAAGCTGCGCTCGATCGAGAAGGCGCCCTTCTGGTACGAGGCCTTCCGTGACGACCGTCTCGCCGAGAGCCTCGGCAAGCTCGTCGCCCGGGTAGACGGCCGCGACGTTCCGCTCACGATCGGCTACCACAAGGTCAGCGTCGATATCCGCGATCAGATCGCTCGAACGGTGATCGACGAGACCTTCGTCAATCACACGAGCGGCACGCTCGAGGGCGTCTTCTACTTCCCGCTCCCCGCCGGCGCCTCGGTCTCGAGCTTCGCGATGTGGGTCGGCGACCGGAGGGTCGAGGGCGAGATAGTCGAGAAGGAGCGCGCGCGGGAGATCTACGAGACCATGCTGCGCGAGAAGCGCGACCCGGGCCTCCTCGAGTGGACCGGCGGCAGCGTCTTCAAGGCGCGGGTCTTCCCGATCGATCACCGAAAGCGCATCCAGATCTCCTACACGCAGGTCCTGCCCCGTAAGGCCGGCGTCGTCCGCTATCGCTATCCGCTGCGCAGCGAGATGCTGCGGCGCACGCCGCTGGAGCGGCTCGAGATCGAGCTGAAGGTCTGGTCGCAGGCGCCGCTCGTCGCCGCCCGCTCCACCAGCCACACCGGCCGCGAGGTCCTGACCGAGCAGGCCGCGAGCTTCGAGTACTCCGCCGATGCCTGTTCGCCCGATCGCGACTTCGCGTTCGAATACCGGACGGCCGAGGAGCCCGGCAGGCTCCGGCTGATCCCCCACCGCCGCGGCGATGAGGGCTACTTCCTCGCCACGATCGAGCCGCCCGAACGCGCTGCCGGCGACCGCGACCTGTTGCCGGAGGGACTGCCGCAGGACCTCCTCGTCCTGATCGACAACTCGGGTTCCGTCGATGCCGAGCTGCGCCGGCTGCAGGCCGCCTTCCTGGAATCCCTGCTCTCGTCGCTCCGACCCGAGGACCGCTTCAATCTCGCGCTCTTCGACGTCGAGCGCCGCTGGCTCTTCGACTCCGGCGTGGCCCCGGACGAGCGCAACGTCGCCGACGCGCTGGCTCTGCTCGACCAGCTGCAACCGCTCGGCTGGACCGATCAGGCCGCGGCCCTCGAGGACGCCCGCGGCCGCGCGGGCCGCGAGAGCCGCATCGTCCTCGTCGGCGACGGCATGGACAGCCTGGCGGCCGCCGACCTCGGCGCGCTCGGCCGCGAACTCACGGCATCCTGGGAGGACGGTCCCCCGGTCCACGTCGTGGCGCTCGGGTCGAAGACCGAGGACATCCTCCTCGAGGACTTCGCGAGGCTCGGCCGCGGCTCCCTTCATCATCTCGGCGCCCCGGACGCCGCCCCCGCCGCCGCCCGCGAGCTGCTCGACGCGATCCTCCGCCCGGGATTCAGCGACATCGAGATCCGGATCGCCGGCGTGCCGACGGCCGCCGTGCACGCGGTCTCGGCAGCCGCATTGCCGGCGGACGGACAGGCCGTCCTGGTCGGTCGCTTCGACACGGACCTGACCGGCACGGGCGAACATCGCATCCAGGTGCAGGCGCGACGCGGCGAGGAGACCTTCCATGCCGAGTGTCTGGCCGGGCTCGCCGAGACCGAGGACGACAACTCCTTCATCCCGCGGCTCTGGGCGAGGCGCCACATCGATCACCTGCTGCGTCTCGGGCGGAGCGACACCCTCGTCGCCCGCATCGTCGAGCTCTCGGCCGCCTTCCAGGTCGCGACGCCCTACACCTCTTTCCTCGTCATCGAGTCCGAAGCCGACCGTGAGCGCTTCGGCCTGACGCGAACGATGCGCATGCGCGACGGCGAGGACTTCTTCACCGAGGGCCGCGCGGCCGCGGACTTCGACCTCATCCGTGCCCAGATGGAGAGGGCCCGGAGCTGGCGCCGCGATCTCGGAGCGCGAGTCCTCGCGAAGTATCGCGAGGCGGGGGCGGACCTGATGGGCACGATCGTCGGGTTCAACGGCTGGGGCCCGGATCAGTCCATCGTCCACGACACGATGACCCGGGACATCCATCTCGGCATGCCCTTCACCACCACCGGCGAGGCAGCGCCGCCGATCGGGAACTCCCGCCGCGCTCTCGAGCGAGCCTCCGAGCGCTACGAGGAGACCTTCGACGGCGACAGCCGGGCCCGCCGGGAGTACCGATACGAGCAGCCGCGAAGCCGGCTCAGCGTGAATCTCGAACCCGCCAACATGCCCGTGGCCGGCGGCTTCGCCGACGGCTACTTCGGCCTGCGCGAGATCCCGGGCGACTTCGGTCGCGTGATCACCTCAGGAGGCTACAGGCTCGATCGCGCCTATCCGATCGGCGGCCACTCCGAGACGACGACCAGGCTCGTCGGCGGCCCCTTCGGCTCCTTCTTCCCCTACCTCGGCACGGCCGGCCCGACCGCAACCA
>JBFIHP010000104.1:0-8271 GCA_041601735.1 Planctomycetota bacterium
CGACGCCATCGAGGCCGCGCCGGCTGACTGGATCATCGTCGATATGATCTGGCGATCGCGAGCGGAGGTGATGACCGAGCAGGGCATGATCTCGTGGCTCGGGTCCTGGTACCCGCCCGAAGACGCCGAACTCGTCGCGCAGCTGAAGGAACTGAGCAAGCGCACGGGCATCTCCGCTCACGGCGCTCGGCGCGGCGGCAACTCGGTCATCCTCGACGGCAGTCGCCTGGGGGCGGAGGCGATCGCGGCCGACCTCGAGTGCGGCCGGAAGTGGATCATCGACACCCTCAAGCCCAAGCGCGACGGTCTCCTCGATAAGCCGGTCGTCAACCTGCAGATCTTCAAGACGCTGGAGGGCGTCCGGGAATTCGGTGCCAAGTACAAGTCGTCGATCAACATCCACGACGAGGACTACTACCAGCGCTGCCTCGAGGCCGGAGAGATCCGCTACGGATGGATGGACCTCGCGATCAACAGCGCCAACAAACCGCGCTGGCGGGAAGCGGCCGTGGGTCGCGTCGCCGCCGGACTGATGGAATTCTCGTGGCCGCGGAGCTTCAATGCACCTCTGTGGCTGAAGATGGCCGTCTCGCATCACGCCGAGTACGGCGTCTTCAAGGGCAAGTCGAGCTACTTCTTCGTCGCCCCCGAGACGCCGCCCAGCACGCTCGCGGAGGAGAGACGGCAGCTGATCATCCTCTTCGAGAGCGGTGAGGCCCCCGGCCTCGCTCGCCTCCTCGTCGCCGACGACTTCACCAGGATGGGCCCCGAGGACGAGACCATGGCGACCGTCTTCCTCGAGTTCCTGCTCAAGAAGAAGTTCGACGACTTCCACCGGTACCTCTACGACGGCACGGTCACGGGCAACGCGGAGAAGGTCTTTGCGGCCACCCTCGGTGCCGATCCGGCGCAGCTGGAACGGGAGCTGGCGGCCTGGCTCGGCGTGGAGATCGACGACTGATGCAGCCCGTCATTCGGACCGGACCAGATCCTCAGCGATGAACGAAGCCGAAGACAGCTCCGTCGTGAAACGCTTCGTGGACCAGTTCTGGACCGACTGGGAGAAGGGCAATCATCGCAGCCTCGCCGAATACCATGATCTCTTCACCGAGGAACGAGAGGCGATCAGCCGCGAGTACGCCAGTCTCCAGCAGGGAATCGGCGCACGGGCCTCGAAGAAGGACCGGATGGTCGGGCCCTACCGGCTGGTCTCGAGGATCGGCCGCGGCGGTCAGGGAGCCGTGTGGCTCGCCGAGGACACGCGTCTCGGACGGCGGGTCGCGCTGAAGATCCTGCCGACCTCACGCGACGACAACAGGGAGGTCGTCGAGCGATTCCGCCGCGAGGCGAGGATCGCTGCCTCGCTCGAGCACCCGAACATCTGCCCGGTCTACGGCGCCAACTTCGACGGCAACGAGCTCTACATCGCGATGAAGCATGTCGTCGGAGAGCCCCTGTCCAAGACGATCTCCCGGACCTGGAGCGACCAGGCCGAACCGGAGGACGACGAGTTCTACCTCTCGTTGAACAGCGCCGAGAGCGATGAACTCCCGGTCTGTCGCCGGTCGATCGCCACGAACCGACCCTCCAGGGGCAGGCTTCTCGAGTTCGCCAAGATGGCCTGCACGGTGGCGAAGGCCCTGCACATCGCCCATGAGGCCGGCATCGTCCACCGCGACATCAAGCCGGCCAACATCATGATCGAGGATGACGGCCGACCCGTCGTGCTCGACTTCGGCCTCGCTCGAGCCGATCAGAGCATGGACAAGTCGCTGACACGCATCGGCGACTTCATGGGGACCCCGGCGTTCATGTCCCCGGAGCAGTTGCTCGCCAACCGGATCAAGCTCGATCGCCGTACCGACGTCTATTCGCTGGGGGTCAGCCTGTTCCAGTGCCTCTCCGGCGTCCTCCCCTTCTCCGGTGTCAGTTCCGAGGAACTCTACAACGCGATCCTGTCGCGCCAGGCGCCGGATCTGCACGAGCTGAACCCGGACGTCCCGCCCGCGCTCGCCGCCGTGGTCGCCAGGTCCCTCGCCAAGGACCGCAACGATCGTCACGCGGACGCGGCCGAGCTGGCACGAGAGCTGGAAGAGGTTCTCGCCGAACTCCAGACCGACGCCGCCCCGACGGAGAATGACTCGCTCCAGACTGCGACTTCGAATCCCGCGGCATTGACGGCTGCGCAGGATGCCGGCCCGGACCGCAAGGTCGCGGCCCCACGCGAGACGCCGCCCCCCGTCGTACGCGGCGATGCCGCGACGCAGGCCGGCAGCTGGTCCGATCTCAGGATCATCCGCGAGCTCGGTCGCGGCGGCATGGGGGTCGTCTTCGAAGCCGAGCAGCTGTCCCTGAAACGACGGGTCGCCGTCAAGGTCCTGGCTCACCACCGTCTCGACGAGAGTGAGGCGCGGACGCGCTTCATCGAGGAGGCCCGGCTGTCCTCGCGCCTCCAGCATCCCAACATCGTCCCGATCTACAACGTGGGCGTGGAGGGCGACAAGCTCTTCTACGTGATGGAGCTGGTCCAGGGCGTCGGCCTCGATGTCGTCATCCGTTCCCTCCGGGCCTGGTTCCTGGACGAGAATCCGGAAGCCCTCCTGAAGCTGCCGACCACGATTCTCGATCGTATCGGCCTGTCTTCGGAGAACGAAGGGTCCGAGTCGCGGGACTCGAGAGACCAGGCGAAGAAGAGATTCGATCGCAGCATGAAGGGCCGCGTGCAGCGTCGCGCGCTCTCGTGGTTGATCGAGGCGATGATCCAGGTCACGGACGCGCTCGCCCATGCCCATCGCAGTCGGGTCGTCCACGCCGACATCAAGCCCTCGAATCTCCTCTTCGACAGCGACGGCCGTCTTCGCATCGTCGACTTCGGACTGGCTCGATTGGTTCAGGACGAGGCGGACAGCAACGCAGAAGGGCCCGGCGGAGGTACGCTCCGTTACATGAGCCCGGAGCAGGTTCGCGGCGACGCACGCGCGATCTCTCCCCTCTCCGACGTCTACGGTCTGGGCGCGACGCTCTACGAACTGGTCACCCTGCAGCCTCTCCACGGAGACGGCGCGGCTGCCGAGATCGTCCAGAAGAAGCTGCGCGGTGAGATCGAATCGCCGCGGAGCCAGAATCCCGGACTGCATCGCGATCTCGAGTTCGTGGTTCTCAAGGCCCTCGCCCCGCGCCAGCGCTTTCGCTACCAGAGCTGCAGCGAGCTGGGCGACGACCTGCGCCGATTCATGCGCCACGAACCGATCCGCAGCGGTCTACTCGGTCGCCTGAGCGGCCGTCGCCGCAAGGTGGCGGCCTTGACCCTGGTCCTGCTCCTGGCCGCCGCGGCGCTGCCGATCCTGACGACCATGGGCAACGACGCCAGCGGAGATCGAGAACGGCAGCTCGAGTCGGCGCGCGAGAGCATGGTGGAGGCCTCGGGGCTTCTGGTCGGACTGGCCGAGAGGGAGCGGGACGACGGCCGCACGCCCGAGGAGATCGTGGCCGGCCTCGAGTCGGCGCTGGAACGAGGTCGGGCCGCGCTCGTCGAGGCCGGTGCGATCGGTGCCGCTCTCGACGACTTCAATCGCGAGGCGGGCAGCCTGCGCGTGCTGGCGCGAACGCTCCTCGACCGCCCTGATCATGCCTGGGACATCCTCGCGGCGCTCCTCAATCGGGAGATCTTCGACGGGCGGTTCGACCTGAGCTCGCCCGCGACCAAGAACCTCGGCACGATCGCGGTCCGCATTCCGTCGGCAGACGACCAGATCATCGCCTTGAGACGACTCGATCGGCAACTGCCATGGTCGCATCATCCGCGCCTGTTCACATCGGCGGCACCGGCGCGATTCGAGGGGCTGATCGCCGGCATCTGGCTGGTCGAGATCGAATCGCGACTCTCGGGACGGTTCATCCGCATTCCGATCCGACTCGAAGCCGCCGAGACGGTCGAGATCGAGGTTCCCTATCGCCCCGACGATGTTCCCGAGGGCATGGTCTACATCGGTTGCCATGACGACCCCTTCACGATGGGCGACGAGATCACCCTCTGGGGCGACAACGACATCGGCGCGCGGACCGACAAGCAGCTTCGACAGTCACTCTTCATCGCCGTCCATGAGACGACGAACGCCGAGTTCTTCGCCTTCTACAAGAGCGGCGAGTACGATCGGCTCGTCCTGGAGGGACTGGAGAAGATGGGGTATTCGGGTGGCCGACTCGAGATCCTGAGAGATTGGTGGTCCATACCCATCAACTGGACCACGGGCCAGCCCCGAGGAGGGACGGAGCAGAAGCCGGTCTCGCGGATCGCCTTTCACCACGCCCATGCCTATGCGGAATGGAAGGGCTGTCGGCTGCCCGCCGAAGACGAGTGGGAGCGGGCCGGGCGCGGCATCGACGGCCGCAGGTTCGTCAACGGCGATCGCTTCGAGCTCGGCACCCACTACTCCCCCACACTCCTCTCGGTCGGATCGATGCCGCGAGACGTCTCGCTCTATGGCGTCGCGGATCTCGCAGGAAGCGCGACCGAGATCGTCCTGTCCGCCGATCGGATGGGATACATGATCCGAGGTGGACAGCACTCCGATACCAATCCCCGACTCGTGAGACTGGCCAACGACAACGGCTTCAACGCGCGCATCACGAGCGAGAGGTTGCTCGACAGCCGAAGCGGCCGAACCGTCGGCTTCCGAACCGCTCGGACGGCGAAGGACCTCGTGGTGAGGAAGAGCCCCCGATGAAGCTCTGCGAGCGCTGCAATCGATCTCTTGGCTACCCCGGGACCGACTGGATACCGCTCCTCTGCCCCAGCTGTGCCGTCCCCCTCGACCGGTTGCAGGCTCCGACCAATGCTCCGGACTTCGAAGACCTCGAGATCCTCGCTGCGATCGGACAGGGAGGCATGGGGCAGGTCCTGCTCGGCCGCGAGAACCAGCTCCGCCGCATCGTCGCCGTCAAGCTCATGTCGGGACGTGCCGATGCCGAGCGCATGGCTCGTTTCAGGCGCGAGGCGGAGATCGCCGCGGCGCTTCACCACAAGAGCATCCTGCCGGTCTACTCGTTTCGAGAGATCAGCGACGTCATCTACTACACGATGCCCTACATCGCGGGCCCGACGCTGCAACAGGTCGTCGAGTGGAGCCGCGAGATCCAGAATCCCGCCGATCTCTGGACGCACATCCTCAGTCCCGGGAACGCGGGCAGCACCTCGAGTTCGCACTCCGGCATCGGTGTCGAGATCCTGGACGAGCGCAACGCCGCGCTCCATCTGATCTGCCGTCGCTTCGCGGACCTGGCCGAAGGACTCTACGCCGTCCATCGCGCGGGCCTCCTGCATCGCGACATCAAGCCCGGGAACATCCTGGTGAGTCCGGAGGGTGAGCTCCTGCTCATGGACTTCGGCCTCGTGCGCGTCGATGGCTCCTCCCAACTGACCACGCCGAACCAACTGCTCGGCTCGCCCTACTACATGAGCCCGGAACAGGTCAGCGGTCGCATCGAACTCGACCAGAGATCCGACGTCTACTCGCTCGGCGTGTGCCTCTATGTCGCCCTCACCGGTCAGCGCCCCTTCGACGGCCCGGATGTCGAGACGGTGCTCAGGAAGATCACGACCTCGCCGCCTCTGCGACCTCGCGAGATCAACAGGTCGTTTCCGGTGGATCTCGAGGCCGTCGTCCTGCAGGCGATGGCCAAGGACGCGGACGAGCGATATCCGACCCCTCGCGCTCTGGCCGCCGATCTGCAGCGATTCATCCATCTCGAGCCGGTGACCGCGCGGCCCCGTGTCCTTCGCAGCCATGCTCGTCTCTTCATCAAGCGGCATCGCCGTGCGCTCGCCGCGATCCTGCTCATATTCTGCGTCGGCTTCTCCGCCTTGGGGTTCTGGGTCGACCGCTCACGACGCCTCCAGGCCGAGGCGAGCCTCACCATCCAGCAGTTGACCGGACATGCGCGCGAGCAGTTGCAGCGGGCGCAGGAATCGAGCGATTGGAGCGTGCGATATGCCCTCGAGAGCATGACGACCGAATCGAACCTCTGGGATCAACTCGCGGGCGAGCATCTCCTGGAAGCGCAGAGATCGGCCGAGAGCGCCCATGAGCTCGACCCTGAAGACGCGACGATCGACCGGCTTCGTCGCGAGGTCGCCATCACGAGCCTGCTGCAGCGATCGGCGCTGGCACGAGTCCGCGGCCACGAGGCCGAAGCGGACGAGCTGATGAACCAGGCTCGCGTCGAGGCGCGCGACGACGAGATGCTGGCCTCGCTCTGTCGTGCTGCCGGCCGGAGCGCGAGTCTCGAGGTCATTGCCTCGAACGACATCGTCGCGGTGGATCTCATCGCCGTGGATGAGGAATCGGGCGCGAAGCGCGTCATCGCGCTCACGCTGGATCGCGAGAACGCCTTGCCCCCCGAAGGGACCTGGCGCCTGCAGGCCCGCGACCGGTCAGGTGGAGTCCTGGAGAGTGCGGTCTGGATCGCACCCGCGCGATCGCGACGCCAGCTCATCGAGATCCCGATCTCCGCGACCCGCATGAAGAGCGACCATCCCGACATGGTCCTCGTTCCGGGTTCGATCTGCGTCCTGGGCAGCGACTGGGATCTGGCGAGTTCGGGCCAGTACGGAGAGCGACGGGATCACGTCGCTCCTTTCCTGATCTCGCGATTCGAGGTGACCAATGCGGAGTACCTCCGCTTCGTCACCGACCGCGAGGGATTCGAGCGGGAGATCGCGGCCGCTCGCCTCGAGCGCCCGGACTATCAGGACATGGCCGATCGTCGCCCGCTCCTCCCCCTCTCGTGGACCGACGGCAGGCCTCCGGAGGGAAGCGATCGGATGCCCGTCATGGGGGTCAGCCTGATCGAGGCCATGGCCTACGCTCGATGGCGCGACGCCCGACTGCCCACGGATGACGAATGGGAGAAGGCGGCACGCGGGGGAACCGACGATCTCTATCCCGGGGGCCGGGGACTTCCTGGTTCGGGCGACCAGAAATACATCGGGATCCTGCCGGTGGGAGCTCGCGGGGACTCGGATCGAAGCGGCTACGGCGTCCATGACCTCTTCGCCAATGCCGCCGAGTGGATCGATGGCTACGTCGTGGACGACGAGGGCACGCGACGAATCAAGTCGCCGGTCACCCGCGGCTACTTCGACACCGGTTACATGGCGCTCTCCCGCTTCAGCCATCGCGCGCCCAACAAGCGCCCCTTCGTCCTTCGCCCCATGGGAATACGCTTGGCTCGTGATCTCGTGGATCGGCGCTGATCAATCGCCCGAGGGAAGCAATCGTTCGAGGACGAGCAGGAGGTCGTACAGGACGGGCCCCTCGTCCGGCGGACGGGGCTTCTGCCCTTCCGGACGCGTCAAGAGGGCGAGAGCCGGATAGGTCTCGAGAAAGACCCTCATCAGGCGCTGATTTCGACCGGGGATCTTCCCCGGCTCGAGATCCAGGTCGGGGGAGAGCAGGCGACCAGGCTCGTCCGCTTCAGTCGAGTCCTCGTCCGGTTCGACCTCCCTCAGCTTGATGATGATCACCGAATCGAGCTTCTCGATGGCTCCATCGCTCTTGGACAGGCGACGAACCTGGCGGGCCACGAGCTCGAGGCCATCGGACTGCTCGATCACACCGGCGCGATCGCGGATGGCGGCCGACGAGGCCCGCAACAGATGCAACGGGGGCCCGGTCCTCAGGGTCCGGCGAACCGTCCGAAGTGCGCGCCGGAGATCGGCCGGAAGGACCGCCCGCGGATTCTGCCGCCGCTCGATCGCGAATGCGATCAGCCGGCTGCCGAGCGAACTCTCTCCGGGTGCGAGTCCCGCCAGGGCCGTCCTCGACCAGGCGAGGAGCTGCTCCTCCGTGGCCACCTTCACCCCGAGGAAGCTGCCGAGACGCTCGAGGTCGCCGATCGGGAGGTCGGTCATGAACGAGGCCCGACGCGGTTCCATGCCGAGGATCAATCGACCGAGACCGGAGGGCCGGCGCAGAAGCTCGTCCTCCCTCAGGAGCCAGCGAACGCCGGTGTCGCGATCGGCGGCGCGGAGCCAGGCCAGACGTGCCCGATCGATTCGGCCACGCATGAACTCGAGATCCCCGAGCCGTCCGAAGGTCGCGGCGTCGTCGGACCCGCCGGCCTCGATGGTGGCGATCTCGTCGGCCACGAGGCCGTCGATCACCTCCCGGTCTCGCGCCCGCAACTCCAGCACCAGCGGCGCGAGAACACTCGTCGGCAGCAGGGCATACCGCGCCGCCTCCTCTTCGGTCAGCGGAACTCCGGGCTGCC